>JAOZRJ010000064.1 GCA_029931885.1 Candidatus Omnitrophota bacterium
AGCCAAACACCAAAATTTGTAACAATAAAGAAAATAGTAGCGGATCCCAGACTAGAAATAGCGATATTCTTAAAACTTTTATTCTTTCGAGCCCATAAACCTACCAGTGAAATAACAACCAAGCTTCCCCATGTAAAAATCATCATATTGTGAGCACCTAAAATAACATCTGTAATCATCATCAAAGAAAGCGGAAGCAAAACTGAATATTTTTTATTTAAATAGACACCACCAAACAACACCAAGGCAATAACAGGTGAGAAGTTCGCCGGATGAATAATCAATCTCATCGCAACACCAAAAATAAGTAATGCTAATGCTAACATATGGACAACTCCTTTTTTAATATTAAATTATTATACTCAAAATTTATATAAAATCAATATTTTTTAAAATTTTACAATGCCGGCAAAAGCCATTCAACTTCCTTAAAAAGTTCATCAATTTTAAAAGGCTTAGTGACATATCTTTGTGCTCCAACGACTTTTCCAACAAGGCGATCAGCATCATCCTGTAAAGCCGTGAGCATTAATATCGGAGTATGCAAATCTTTATTTTCTCTTCGAATCTTGCGGCAAACCTCAAAACCATTAAGCTTAGGCATTTTTAAATCCAAAATAATTAAATCCGGACTTGCTTCTAAATATTTCTGATATCCCTCTTCACCATCATAAGCAGTGACAACCTCATAACCTGCCGTCTCAAAATGCATAGCAACGAGAGAAACTAGCTCCTTTTCATCATCAATAAGAAGAATTTTTCTTTTTAATCCGGGTTTTGTCAATATCTCCTCAGGAAAAAAACTCAAAAACTCTTTTTCATCTTCTGACCCTTCCTTAATTAATCGAACTCCGATAAGATAAGAATCACCTTCCTTTTCCCTTTTAGCCCAAGCAGAAACAGTCTTCAAGGTAATCTTTCTATCTTTATCCATTTGAATTTCTAAAATTACTTCTTTTCCTCTCACAATATTTAATCCTGACTGAAAACAAATACCCTGCTCGCAAACATTAATAATCGATGTTACAAAAAAATCTTCTGAAATCTCCTGCACCTTAAAACGTCCTGAAAATTTTACCTCTAATCGTTTATGTGATCTTTTTTCTGGCATTTCTTAAACATCCTCTTTGAATGATTTTTAATATTTTCCCATAATTCTGTTTCTCCGGAGCTTATTAAAACAGAAACATATTTCTTCCCTAAAAGCTCTTTTTTTATTTGTTCTAATTCATTGCCACCATAAACAACCACTGAAATATCCCGAGCTCGAGACATTCCTCGCAAAAGATCAATAATCTTAACAGCAGTCATGCCAGATAAAACATCTTTTAAGAAAATAACATCCGGCAAATACTCAACCGCATTCTCTAAACATTTAGAAGGAGTAGAAACAACGCGCACGAGATAATCATTTTCAAAAAGAATTTTCTCAATTTTATTATAAACACGGACATCGTCTTCTGCCAAAAGAGCTTTTCGGACTTCTTTTGTTTTAACTTCCCTAACGATAATTTCATCAACAGCATCAATCATTTCAACATCCAAAATTCCCTCTGCCGTAGAAGTAATAGCTATATCATCTTTACTTAGCATTTTTTGCTCAGCCTGTCCTGTGCTTACTTTGCTTTTCGATCCTTCATCTCTCGAAGAATGAATAACCTTATGAATCTGATCAACCAACTCATCAATCTTAAATGGTTTCTCCAAAAATCCATCAACCTTAACGACCTCAAAATAATCTCTCATGTTAATACGCGCAGTTAAAACAATAAAAGGAATTTCCTTGCCATGTTTTAATTTTCTCAATTCTTTTAAAAAATCATTCCCGCTTTTTTTCGGCATAACAATATCTGAAACAATTACATCCGGATGAACTTGATCCACCAATAAAAGGGCTTGTTCGCCATCAGCAGCCTGATGAATCTCATAGTCTAATTTTTCTAGAGCGTCTGCGATTAATGCACGTAAATCTGATTCATCTTCTGCTAATAAAATTTTTATTTTTTTGTCACTCATAATATTATAAGCTTCCTTAAAATAAACCTAAAAACTCATTAAAAATCTAAAAACTTTATTACCTCTGACCTCCAACATAATATAATTCTAAAAAGAATTATTTTTTCAATATCATATTGTATTCTTCTCGTATATCAAAAGCAACAAAGATATCTATTTCCCTATGATTCCTAGAAATTCTTTATTAACCCCCAAAATATTCTTCGTCATAAATAATAACAATTTCTTTTATAAGAATTTCTCCCTTGTAATCAAGATATAACTGGAATTTTTACAAAAAACTTTGTTCCTTTTCCGGGATTGCTCTCAACGGATATACTTCCGCCATGTCTTTCGAGAATCATAAACGCAGTGCTTAGTCCGAGTCCAGTCCCTCTATCCGGATCCTTTGTCGTATAAAATGGTTCAAAAATCTTTGAAGCAGTTTCTTTGGGCATGCCTGATCCCGTATCAGAAACCTCAACGATAATTTCTTTTTTATGTTCTTCGGTCTTTTCTAAAATAGATGTTTTAACAACAATGATGCCTTCTTCTCCAATCGCATCAGCAGCATTCGTAAACAAATTAAAAAAGACCTGTTCGATTAAAACCTTATCTGCATTAATAAAAACTTTTTTATTAACAAATTCTTTTTGAAAAACAATATTTTTCTCCTTAAAAGCTATATCTGATATTGAAATAATATTATCAAGAGCTTCGTGAATGGAAACTTTTTTCAAATCTGTTCGAGAATATCGGGAAAATTTTAACAACTCAACAACAACCTTATTAGCCCGTTCAGCTGCGTTGTTAATAGATTGAAGATGCTTCTTATCTTTTTCGCTTAACTTAGACATATTCTTTTCTAATGCATCCACAGTTAACATAATAATAGCCAAAGGATTTTTAACCTCGTGGGCAAATCCTGCAGAAAGCTGGCCAATTGCCGCCATTTTTTCAGATTGAAGAAGTTGACTCTGTATTTCCTTAAGCCTAGCATGGGCCTTTTCTAAATCCTTATACATTATACGCAACCATTGCTCATCTTTCTTACGTTGGGTAATATCTTCGATAATTCCCTTAAATTGAATAGCGTTATCCTCCTCGTCTCTCACGACAAACGTCCAATCATCTATCCACTTTATCTCGCCTTCTTTTGTAACAATACGATATGGGTTATGCTTAAACTCCTTGATTTCCTTTTGTTTGCTGGCCGCGTCAACTTCTTGAGCTACTCTATCTAAATCATCTGGATGTATACATTTTGAAAATAACATTTCACCGGATATAAATTCTTCAGCACTATAGCCAAAAATTTGTTTTACATTCTCAGAAGCAAATTCTACAGGCCATTGAGACTCATTTTTCCATGAAAAGGCTACTGCAGGACTCTTGTTTATAATCATATCTGATTCTCTAAGCTTTTCCTCCGTTGCCAAACGCATAACAACGCCTCCTGCAGTCGAAGAAATTGTCTCAACTACATTACGAAGTTGAAGCGGAATATTTTTATAAAAATGTGAAGCAATATAAAAAACAGCCCTTAACTGCTTTCCTTCAAAAATTGGAATAACTGCAAAAGATTTTAGACCCTCTTTTCGCCGCTCATTTTCAAAAAAAGTCGAAACTTCATCATCAAAAACATAAAGAGGGCGGTTGATTTTTATATGCTGATCTTCGGAAGAACCTTCAACAATGAACGATACCTTGTTAGTATATTCATCTGTTACTCCTTTCGAAAAAAATAATTCAAGCACACCTTTTTTATTAACAGCATAAACAATGCCACAATCAAAACCTTCAAATTTTAAGAAAGTATTTAAAAACTCTTGGTACGCATCCTTCAAAGTAATCACAGATAGAAGCTTTGTGGCTAAATCTCGCTGAATAATTATAGCCTGCTCGGCCTTACGGCGCTCTGTAATATCTTCACCCGAGCTTAAAACTCCAATGACTTCACCTTTTTCTCCGTGCAATAATGAATTATTCCAAAAAATAATTCGTTCTTCTTTCTTCTTAGTTAAAATCGAATTTTCATAGTAACGGAAAAGCTCAATTTCTCCAGCCATCAACCGAAGATGAACTTTATTAAGCCGATCGGCAATCTTTTGCGGTAGGAATAAATTAAACCAATTCTTTCCAATAATTTCATCTTTATGATAACCTAAAACCTCACAACCTCGCTCATTAACAAGAAGAACGCATCCATGCTCATCAACTGCAACCATCATAACCCCAGCAACATCAAGATACTGTTGAGCCAAATCTTTTTCTCTACGCAAAGCCTGTTCTGCGACCTCTTTTTGTGCAATTTCCCTATTTAGTTCATCCCGAGACGCAGTAACTCCTTTAAGATTCTTCGCCATTTTATTAAAGGCATCCGCCAAATCTCCTACTTCGTCCCCTCGAGAAAGATTAATCTTGCTATCAAGGTCACCCGCTCCTATATTTTTAGCCCCTTCCATTAACATTTTAATAGGCTTGATAATAATAATTTTTGATAGCATATAGACGATAATGCTAACTAAAAAAGAAAATAATAAACCTAGAAAAATAGAAAAATTTCTCAGGAGTAAAACCTTTTTAGAAATAATATCTGATAAAATTCCAATTCTAATAAAACCAACTGGTTCTCCCATCATGTCTTTAATAGGAACCGAAAATATATACATTCTTTTATCACCAAAAATAACATTTTCCTGGACAAGAGGTTGGCTTGAATCAAAAACTTTTTTTGCTACCTCTACGGGGCAGACATGACCGTTATCCAAAGCAGAGTGACTCTGATAAAAAATCTCTCCTGATATACCTAAAACTGCGCAACATTGAGCATAAGGAAGAGATTCTACTATCTTCCGGCATTCCTGGCTTAAGCCCTTAAGCTCTCCTATTTGAAGCCCTAGGCTCGTAAGGTCTTCAATCATTATTTTAAGCTGATCTGCCTGAGCAAAAACTCTCTCAAAAACACTTTCTTTGTATGCAGAGGTAAAATTCCTTAAGACAAAATACGTACTGATAAAACGAGCAATCAAGATTGCCCCGATAGCAATCACTATTAATTTTCCGCTAATTCCTAATCGTTTCATTTCTCTATCCTATTTAATAATTTTACTAGCTGTGCGTAAAATCTGAACAGGAATAACAAGTCCTATATCATTTGCAGCAGCAAGATTAACAACAAGAAGATATTTTTTATCACTTTCAATCGGAAGATCTCCCGGAAGTACTTTTCCCTTAAGAATTTTATAAGCCTCTTCACCCGCTAAAGACCCAATATTTGAGAAATCCATACCTAAAGAAAAAATTGCCCCCTTAGCAAGAAGTTGTCCCAGCGAAGTATATACGGGTAAATCGTGCGCAATAGCAACATCAATCATTCCTTTTCCGTATCTAGATAAAGAAGTGTCTTGAAGGGCAACTAAAACATCTACCTTGTCAATAATCTCTCTTGTCGCACCGCGTACTTCTCTTTCCGTACGGCATTTTTTCGAAACAACAGAAGTAATAACGTCTAAACCTAACAATTTAGACGCCTCTTTAAAATCTTGAACCTGAATCTCTGCGTTAGATTCCCCTTCAGTATAAACAATACCGATTGTCTTGACACTCGGCATAACTCTCTGAATAATTTTCACTTGCGAAAGAGCAGGTACTCCACAATGTGTCCCTGTAACGTTTGTCTTATTTTTTTCCAAGCTCTTAACTATGCCGGATCGAATAGGATCTGCCACTGCTGTAAATACAATAGGAATATCTTTGATGATCTCAACAGCAGGCAAGGTACTTCGCGTCCCTACTGTAAAAACAAGGTCAACCTTTTCTTTGGAAATTAAATCTTTTAAACCCTGCCTGTAAGTGACCTCATCTCCATTCGAGTCTAAATTCTTAAAAAATACCTCAATATTCTCCTTGCTTTCAAGAACGCTCACAAATGCTGTTCGCGCAGAATTATAGTCAGGATTATCCTTTAATGTTGCAAGGCCTACAATAAATTGCTGTACAGGAAGATCACTAAAAGCCTCATCAGACACTTGTCCTTGAGCAGTTAAAGGGCAGTATGATTCTATTAACAAAATAATTGAAACTACAAGCAAAAATAAAAAAAACTGATTAAAAATCTTTTTCCTCATCATGCCCTCTCTATTTAAAATTTAAAAGTAATTTCTGATCTTAAAAATAATGCACTGTCAGCAGTATCCGCATGAAAATTTCCAGGAATAAAATATTCTACTAAAATATAAGCATTAATATTGTCGCTAATTTTATAATCAATTCGAGCCTGAGGCAAATGTCCGCGATTCTTTCCTCCACCTAAAGCAAAAGAAGTTGACCTAGGGATTTCATTAGCCCTTAAAAAATTATACCAAAGACGAATCTTAGTTTTTGCTGTCGGCAAAACTAATAATTCTGCCCGCCACATCTGCAAATTTGTCCAATAATCAAGACCGGATTCACCATTGAAACTTAGACTATATAATTCTGACATCCAAGGCCAGCGAGAAAACAAAGGATTCCACCCCTCAATACTATCAGTAGAAGGATCATCTCCTGACAAAAATATAAACCCAGTCCTTACTGTAGGCGACCATTTTACATCCTTAAAAGCTCTCTCTAAATACGCATACCCGCCAAGACCACTCCTTCTAAACTCTCCGTAATCGCCAAACTGATAAGCTATCTGTCCTTTGATAGACCAAGGTGAAAAATTATACTTGGCAAAAGATCCAATAGTATGTAGATTGCTCGTCTGGGATTGAAGACGTGGTCCACCTCCACTCTCTCTTTTAAAGAAATAATATTTATCCCAAGAAAGATTTTCTACAGGCTTCCCTTTCCAGTAAAGAAGCGCTCCCTGTTCATCAGAAGCATTGAGCTGCTGATGAGGAGAAAGTTCGTTCATGATAGGAAAAATATCATCTTCACGATGATTGTTAATATAAATCGCATCAACGGTATTTTTCTCATTAACTTCTAGAGAAGCTTTTGCCGCATTAAAATAAAAAGTCCGCGACCCGTCAAAAGGTGTTCCATCCATAATCAAAAATCCTTCACCGTACGTCACTAAAAAATCCTGACGTCCTAAGCGCAAATCAACAGGACTGCCAAAAACTTTCTTGATATCAAG
Source organism: Candidatus Omnitrophota bacterium (assembly GCA_029931885.1). The sequence goes on from JAOZRJ010000064.1 coordinate 7,121, forward strand.
ATATAAATTATCAAAAACAATTTCATTAATATCAAATCTCTCACCCTTTTTGCCGCTTGCAGATTTATATAGATATGTATAGGCCTTAAATTCATCAGTAAATTTTGCAAACAAGCTTATGGTGTCATTAATTTCTAATTTACTCCACAAAGAGCTCTTGATGCGAAAATAATTTCGGTTATCTTTTGTACTATTTTCGAAATCAAAGATATTTTTCCAAAACTCATGACGAACACGTAAATATGTTCCCATCTCAAAATTCTTTTGGGCACCATAAACGATAGAGGAGACAAAAATTGAACCCAAAATAACTAACGAAATAAAAAAAAGCTTTCTTTTGCTGGCGAAAGCTTGCCGTCTCATTATATTTTCCTCCGTTTTATTTAAAAAAATAATCTCTTGAACACTATGCAATCTATATGTAGTTATTTTATTATATCTCCATATATACAAATATAAAACTATTTTATATTTTTATATATTCGACTAAACTACTCTTCTTAAAAATATCTTATGCAGTTCCGTCAATGAAATCCGAAAGTCAAAACTGTATTTTCCAAAAATGAACAAAAGATTTAATTATTTATTGTTTTCTAAAGAAAATATGATAAAATTTTTTAAAGAACAAGATATTAACGAAAGGAAATATTATGGCTCATAAAATCACAGATAAATGCACGGCGTGCGGAACATGTGTTCCTGAGTGCCCGGTAGAAGCAATCAGCCAAGGAGATCCGTACTAA
>JAOZRJ010000065.1 GCA_029931885.1 Candidatus Omnitrophota bacterium
AGCCGGTTTTAAAAGATTGGATGCCGATATAGTATGAACGCATTTGAACAAGAAATTTGTAAGGTTTTAGGAAAAGAGAATTTTCAGAAAGTTCAATCAGCAAAAGTTGGCATTGCCGGAGCAGGAGGCTTGGGATCTAATTGTGCGTTTAATTTAGTAAGAACCGGATTTAGGAAATTTTGCATTATTGATTTTGATAAAGTTGAATTTTCTAACTTAAATAGACAGTTTTATTTTTATGATCAAATAGGATTAAAAAAAGTGCAGGCGTTAACGCAGAATCTCAAGCGCATTAATCCTGATATTGAAATTGAAGTAACTACTGAAAGAATTGAGAAAGAAAATATAAACGATTTCTTTTCTGATTGTCAGATTATTGTTGAAGCCTTCGACAAGGCAGAGTACAAACGTCTGCTAATCGAAAATTTTTTAAAGACAAATAAATTGATTGTTTCAGCTTCTGGGTTGGCCGGCATTGGGAATAGTGATGACATAAAAACCCACCGCATTAAAAATAATTTTTATATTGTTGGTGATCTAAAATCAGATAGTAGTGACAATCCTCCTTTTTCCCCAAGAGTTAATATTGCAGCAGCCAAACAAGCTGATATTATCCTAGAGCATGTTTTAAAAGCGCAATAATTATCAAAAATTAAAGTTTATTTGACAACCACACGAATGTGTGGTACCATTCTTTTATGATGAAAATTAAGGAATTAACTAAAAAGCAAAGAAATGTTTTAAAGTTTATTTTTGATAAAATTCGAAATGAAAAGATTCCTCCAACAATTCGTGAAATCGCTGAAGAATTTGGTTTTTCTTCTACTGGAACAGTACGGGATTATTTAAAAGCTCTTGTTGATAAAGGATATATAAAAATTTCTGCGAATAAATCTCGTGCTATAGAACTTATTAAAGATGCTTTTCGCGTGCCAGTTCTTGGTGCAGTTGCGGCAGGGGTTCCAAGCTTGGCTGTTGAAGATATTGAAGGGTATGTTGATCTAGACGATATTTTCTTTTCCGATTCTGATATTTTTGCTCTTCGTGTCAAAGGTGACAGTATGATTGAGGCCGGCATTATGCCAGGTGATCTTGTTTTGGTCCGACGACAACAGGTGGCTGAAGTTGGGGAGATTGTTGTTGCCTTGATTGGTGAAGAAGCAACAGTAAAGCGTCTAAATAAAATAGGAACATTCTATTATCTTGTGCCCGCTAATCCGAAATATGAACCAATACCTGTAAATGAAGATACGTTAATTATCGGCAAAGTTATGACCAGCATTCGCAAGTATCTTTAGAGTTTTTTCCTTATCTTAAGTAATAAATTCACCTTAAAAAAGTTTATTTTTAATGATTAAATGACCTCAAAAGGCTATTTTTGAGAGACTTTTAGAAAGGCTCTTTTCGTTGACACATTTCGAGCTTTTCTATATAATAAACTACTTAAATAACTAATATAAATACTTATAGTAGGAGAGCGTTGTGGAAATCGAAGAAATCAAGCAAATTCGGACAGAAAAATTAAGAAATCTTGAAAAAAAAGGATTAAAGCCTTATGGTGGTAAATTTAATCGTACAACAAATGTTAATGGGGCTTTAGAGCAATTTGAGGAAGAAAAAGAAGTTATTGTTGCTGGCCGCATCACAGCAAGTCGTACACATGGCAAAGTTATTTTTATGGATCTGGTTGATTTAAGCGGGAAAATTCAGCTCTTTATAAAATTAGATAATGTTGGTGCTGATCTTTTTGATATAGCACATCATTTAGATATTGGAGATATTGTCGGAACAAAGGGGAAATTATTTACCACAAGAACAGAACAGAATAGTATTCGTGTCTTTGAACTTGTTGTGCTGTCCAAATCTTTGATGTGTTTACCGGAAAAATGGCATGGGCTTAAAGATGTTGAAACTCGATATCGACAGCGCTATGTAGATTTAATAGCAAATAACGATGTTAAAGATTTATTTGTTAAGCGCAGCAAAATTGTTTCGATGATTCGAACCTTTCTGGATAACAGAGAATTTTTGGAGGTTGAAACACCGATGCTTCAGCCGATGGCTGGTGGTGCAAGAGGAAAACCATTTAAAAGTTTGCACAATGCTTATGATATGGAAGTATTTTTGCGTATTGCTCCTGAACTTTATCTGAAACGTTTGCTGGTTGGGGGTTTAGAAAAAGTTTATGAGATGAATAGAAACTTTCGAAATGAAGGAATTTCTACTCGGCATAATCCTGAATTTACCATGCTAGAAGTTTACGAGGCTTATGCCGATTATGAAGACATGATGAAACTCATGGAAGATTTGGTTAGTTCACTAGTCAAGGAATTGCATGGCAGCTATAAGATTAATTACCAGGGGAAAGAAATTGATTTTACAACTCCTTGGGAGCGTCGGTCATTTACTGGAATTGTTAAGGAGAAGTTTGATATTGATCCGTCAGACGATGCCGCAATAATGCTTAAGAAAGTAAAGGCCAAGCGAAAAGTCGCTGCCTGTGATGTTTTGACGCGTTCAAGCGTTATGAAAATAGTTGAAGATCTTTTAGATGAAGAAGCAACAATGAATCCTGTTTTCTTAGTTGATTATTTTACGTTTTTATCGCCTTTGGCAAAAGCAAGCGATAAGGATCCTTCAATTGCTCAACGATTTGAATGTTTTATCGCAGGAATGGAAATTGGAAATGCTTATTCTGAGCTTAATGATCCAATAGAACAGCGAAAGCGGCTTGTAGAAGACCTGAAGGCCGACACGGAAACAGGTTTACGTAATATTGATGAAGACTTTTTAGCAGCTCTTGAATATGGTATGCCTCCTGCTGGAGGACTTGGAATTGGTATTGATAGATTAATTATGCTTTTAACGGATGCCGCATCCATTCGTGATGTAATTTTATTTCCGCTTTTAAAGCCGCAAGCAAAAAGAGAAGAAAAATGAATTATGAAAGCTGGATCAGTTTTCGTTATTTAACGGCGAAAAAGGAACCATTTTTAAGAATTATTAATTTTGTTGCGATTGCTGGTGTTGCCATCGGTGTAGCTGCATTAATTATTGTAATTGCGGTTATGACCGGTTTTGATAAGGATTTGCGTGATAAGATCATTGGAACAAATTCTCATATTGTTGTTGAGAAAGAAATTGGAGTAAAAGATTACGTAGCCTTAAGTGATAAAATTGCAGCTCTTCCCGGTATTGTTGCTACAACACCATATGTTCAAGGTCAGTTATTTTTAGAGTATGATGCGCAGTCTATGGGAATTATGGCGCGAGGCATTGTGCCTCAAACAGAAGGCAAGGTGACAAAGGCTGAAGATTATTTGGTTCAAGGGAGGATGAAGGATTTAAAATCTGATGGAGTTGTGATCGGAAGTGAATTGGCTTCATTTTTGGGACGCAAGGTTGGTGACCAAATTACGTTAATTGCTCCGGCATCTGGTTTGTCCGGAGATGGATGGCGATATAAATTGAAAATTGTCGGAGTTTTTACATCCGGTATGTATGATTACGATATGAACTTAGTTTTAATAAATTTAAAGAAAGCTCAAGAAATTTTTAGCTTGCCGTCTAATATTGTAAACGGCATTGCAATCAAATTAAAGGATGTCTACGATGCGCCGGCTGTTAAGAAAGAAATTTATAAAACAATAGGTTATAGTTTTCTTGTAAAAACTTGGATTGATTCAAATCGAAATTTCTTTGCTGCGTTGAAATTAGAGAAATTTGCGATGTTTATTATTCTTACGCTTATTGTGTTAGTTGCATCATTTAACATTGTAAGCACGTTGATTGTGACGGTGACCAGCAAGATTAAGGACATTGGAATTTTAAAGTCTATAGGTGTGCCGAAAGCTGCAATTAAACGCATTTTTATTCTTAAAGGAATTTTAATAGGAGGTATCGGGACATTTTGGGGACTTGTAGGCGGAGTAGGTTTAAGCCTTATTTTAAAGAAATATCAGTTTATTAAGCTGCCGCAGGAAATTTATTATATTGATCGTTTGCCAGTTTTATTGGAGTTGAGCGATCTTTTGATCATCACAGGTTCTGCTTTGGTGATTAGTTATTTGGCAACAATTTATCCGGCATCTAAAGCAGGAAATTTAGAGCCAGTGGAGGCGCTTCGTTACGAATAATGCTTGTTGCATCGAATATATATAAAACATATGAAGATATTGGTCAGCCTCTAGAGGTTCTAAGGGGCGTTGATCTTCGTGTTGAGGATGGAGATTTTCTTGCTTTGACGGGTCCTTCGGGAGCAGGAAAATCAACGTTGCTGCATATCTTAGGAGGCCTTGATAGGCCGACTAAAGGAAAAGTTTATTTAGATGAAGATGATATTTATAAAATTCATGATCGCAAACGAACAGAGATGCGTAATGAAAAAATAGGATTTGTGTTTCAGTTTTATCACTTGCTTCAAGAATTTACAGCGCTTGAGAATGTTATTTTGCCTGGTTTAATTAATCAAGGATTTAGCGACAAAAAGATATTAGAGGCAAAAGGAGTACAGCTTTTAGAAAAAGTCGACTTAAAAGAACGCATGAAGCACAAGCCGAATCAGCTTTCAGGCGGTGAACAGCAACGCGTTGCGATTGCGCGCGCATTAATGAATGATCCAAAAATTATTCTTTGCGATGAACCAACAGGTAATTTGGATTCACAGTCCGGAGAAAATATTTTGCAGCTTTTAATAATGTTGAGCCAGAGCAATAAGCAGGCGGTTGTGCTTGTAACGCATGACCAGAGGATTGCAAATAGAGCTAATAAAATTGTTCACATGCAGGATGGAAAATTAGTATAAAAAAATTAAAGAGAGGAAAGAACAATGAAAATTTATCTTAATGGAAAACTTGTTGATGAAAAGAATGCGAAAGTATCTGTTTTTGATCATGGATATCTTTATGGGGACGGAGTATTTGAAGGAATTCGATCTTATAAGCGTAATGTTTTTAAGCTTAAAGAACATATTGATCGACTATATGAATCTGCTCATACATTGATGCTTGAGATTCCGCTAAAAAAAGAACAAATGGCTAAAGCGATTGTTCAGACATTAAAAGCCAATGGATTATCTGATGGGTATGTTCGTGTAATTGTGAGCCGTGGAAGAGGAGATCTTGGTCTTGACCCTAGAAAATGTAAGGGTTCTGCAACCGTAGTTGTTATTGCTGGTAAGATCGCCTTGTATCCACAGGAATTATATCAAAAAGGCATGGATATTATTACAGTTCCAACAGTTCGAAATTTAAATGAGGCATTGAGCCCTCAACTAAAGTCTTTGAATTATCTGAATAATATTCTTGCGAAGATAGAAGCAAATAATTCTGGATATATGGAAGCTTTGATGCTTGATTCTCAGGGACATGTCGCAGAATGCACGGGGGACAATATTTTTATTTTAAAAGATGAAGTGTTGCTGACTCCTCCGAATGCTCGACTTTGCGGCATTACTCGAGATGCAGTTATTGAGCTTGCACAAAAGAATAAAATAAAGACAGGTGAGGAGCTTATGACGCGTCATGAAGTTTATACCGCCGATGAGTGTTTTTTAACTGGAACAGCCGCCGAGATCATTCCTGTTGTAAAATTGGATAATCGAAAGATAGGTACTGGTAAACCTGGAAAAATAACATTAAAGTTAATTAAGCTTTTTAAAGCTACTACAACAAAAGATGGTGTGAAGTATTAAAGACTAATGTAATTCCATTAAGGAGAATTGTATGCAATGTGATAGTTGCGGAAAAAAGAAAGCAACCGTACATCTAACGGAAATTGTAGATGGACAAATGACTGAAATGCATATTTGTGAAGATTGCGCTAAAGAGCGTAGCGTTCAGATGGAGCAACAATTTGGATTAGCAGATCTTTTGGCTGGTTTGTCTGATTTTGGAAAACAGATTAAATCTGAAGAAAAAGAAAAATTGCAATGCCCAAACTGTGCTCTTGGTTATGAGGATTTTCGAAAGTTTGGACGCTTAGGATGCAGTGAATGCTATACAACATTCCGTACGCATCTGACAATGCTTTTAAAAAAGATTCATGGGTCTAATCAGCATTTAGGGAAAAAGCCTGTTCGATTTGTCATGCCTAAAGCGCAGAAGCCAAAGGGAGTCTCTGTCGCAAAAGAAGAAAATCCTATGCAAGTGCTAAAGAATAAATTGCAGCAGGCTATTTTATCGGAAAATTTTGAGGAGGCTGCTATTTTAAGAGATGAAATACATTCTTTAGAAGGAAAAGGAAAAAGCTCATGAACTTAGAGAATTTAATTAATCATACCGGAGAATGGCTTAAGGGAACAGGACCGCAATCACAGATTGTAATGTCTTCGCGTATTCGTCTTGCAAGAAATTTGGATAAAATTCCTTTTCCGGCAAGAGCGAATCGTAAGGATTTAGCGGAAGCCTTTGATATTATTCAGTTAGCTATATCGGAATCTGGATATTTTAAGGATTCATTTTTGCTTAAAATTAATGAATTGGATAATTTGGATCGTCAATTTTTAATTGAGCGACACTTAATGAGTCATGACCACGCATCGACGGGTGAGGGTAAGGCTATTTCTGTTTCCAAGGAAGAGATTTTATCTATCATGATTAATGAAGAGGATCATCTTCGCATCCAGGTAATGCAATCCGGATTTAATTTGCCAGAGACATGGAAAATTATTAATACGATTGATGATATCTTGGAGGAAAAAATAACTTATGCTTATTTGCCGGAATGGGGATATTTGACAGCTTGTCCGACGAACACAGGAACCGGGATGAGGGGCTCAGTGATGTTGCATTTGCCGGCATTGGTTATGACAAAACAGATTAATAAAGTATTGGAGGCGATAGCGAAGCTGAGCTTTGCCTCGAGAGGATTTTATGGCGAGGGAACGCAGGCCATTGGAAACTTTTTTCAAATTTCTAATCAAGTTTCTTTGGGTCATAGTGAGGGAGATATTCTGCAAAATATTAATGGATTGGTGCGTCAGATTATCGAGCAGGAGGAACAGGCGCGTCAGGCACTTTTGGTACAAAATAAATCAGTTCTGGAAGATAAGATTTGGCGGTCTTGTGGAGTATTAAAAAGCGCTCATATTATTTCAAGTCAGGAAACAGTTGAATTATTATCTATGGTGCGCTTAGGCATTGATATGGGAATTCTTAAGGATATTAGCACTCAGGCTATTAATGAACTTTTTATTATGATTCAGCCTGCTCATCTTCAGAAAATTGAAGGAAAAAAACTTAGCGCTTCTGAGCGCGATGCAAAAAGAGCCAGTTTAATTCGAAGTAAGTTAGGGTAATGATAAATTATTATTGATTTTAATTATTATTTGAACCATTAGGAGGATTTTTATGTTTAATAGATTTACCGAAAGAGCAAGAAAAGTTATTGTTTTAGCTAAGGAAGAAGCAAAAAGATTTAATCATGATTATATCGGAACCGAGCATCTTCTTTTGGGATTGATTCGAGAAGGAGAAGGTGTTGCTGCTGCTGTTTTACAGAAGCTCGGCCTCGATCTTGAATCTATCCGTATTGAAGTGGAAAAAATTGTTCAGCCTGGACCGCAAACGCAGGTGATGGGAGATATTCCTTTTACTCCGAGATCAAAAAAGGCTTTAGAGCTTTCTGCTGAAGAAGCCAGATCTCTTGGGCATAATTATATCGGAACGGAACATCTCCTTTTGGGATTGATTCGAGAAGGAGAAGGTGTTGCGTACCGTGTATTCTTAAACATGGGTGTGGATCTAGAAAAAGTTCGAAATGAAATTTTAGAATTATTAGGTTCAGGTATTCCAGGGTTTGGCACGCAAGAGAAAACAAAGAAAGGAA
>JAOZRJ010000066.1 GCA_029931885.1 Candidatus Omnitrophota bacterium
ATTAAGGCATCTGGAAAATTAGATTTAGCAGGAGATTATATTAATTGGCTTTGCCACACATCTAAGCTTTGTGGTTTTCAGTTTGAAGGAAAATGGTGTGATATCGGAGATATTGAGGCATACCATCGGGCACAGGAAGATTTTAAAATAAATTCTTAAATTTTTAAAGGAGGCTTTATAGTGAAAGGAAAATATTTTGTTACATCTGAGTCGGTAGGTAATGGACACCCTGATAAAGTTTGCGATCAGATTTCTGATGCGGTTTTGGATTCCGTATTAAAAAATGATCCAAAAGGACGCGTTGCGTGCGAAACATTCATCACAACAGGATTAGTTATCGTTGGTGGCGAAATTACAACGAAATCATTTATTAACATTCATAAAATTGTTAAAGAAACCCTTTTAGATATTGGCTATAGCCATGACAAGTATGGATTTTCTGCCTATACATGTTCGATTTTGAATGCAATCGTAAGCCAATCACCTGATATTTCGCAAGGTGTTGATGCCGGTGGAGCTGGCGACCAGGGAATTATGATTGGTTATGCGTGTGACGAAACTAAGGAATTAATGCCGTTACCGATTATGTTGGCTCATAAATTAGTTAAGCGTGTTGAAGATGTTAGAAAATCAAAAAAGCTTGATTATCTTGGGCCGGATTGCAAAAGCCAAGTTACTATTGAATATTATGATGAAAAACCTGTACGCGCTGATGCGGTTGTTTTGGCTTGTCAGCATACAGAAAAGATTCTTGATAAGACGGGAAAAAAGATTACTGATAAAGCCAGAAAGCAAATGATTGATGTTATTGCTCGTCCTATTTTAGGAAAGCTGATTGATAAAAAAACAAAGTTTTATGTAAATCAGACCGGAAAATTTGTTGTTGGCGGACCTCAGTCTGATACTGGTGTTACTGGTCGAAAAATTATTGTTGACACCTACGGAGGAGTTGTTTCCCATGGTGGCGGAGCTTTTTCAGGAAAAGACCCAAGCAAGGTTGATCGTTCAGCAACTTACATGGCTCGTTATGTTGCAAAAAATATTGTTGCAGCGAAACTTGCTAAGAAATGCTGGGTTGAGCTTGGATATGCTATTGGAAAAGCAGAACCAGTTAGCATTATGATCGATACTTTTGGAACAGGCGTTGTTTCTGAGCAAAAATTAGTTTCGCTTGTTAAAAAACATTTCGATCTAACACCTAAAGGAATTATTAAAGAGCTTGATCTTCTTAAACCGATTTATAAAAAGACAGCTGCTTACGGTCATTTTGGTAGAGGGCATTTTAGTTGGGAGAAAACGAATAAGGCTCAAAAACTGGCTAAAGGTATTAAATAAAGATAAAAATTGTTTTTAATGAGGGAAAAATGAAAAATTCAGAAAATAGCGCACAAGATTTTAAAATTAAGGATATTTCTTTGGCAGGCTTTGGCCATAAAGAGATTGAGCTTGCAGAAAAGGAAATGCCTGGGTTGATGGCCTTGTGTGAGAAATACGGAAAAGAAAAGCCTTTGAAAGGCTCGCGTATTATGGGGTCACTTCACATGACAATCCAGACAGCTGTTTTGATAAAAACGCTAATAGAGCTTGGAGCTCAAGTCAGATGGGCGAGTTGTAATATTTTCTCGACACAAGATCATGCCGCAGCTGCCATTGTAGATTTAGGAGTTCCTGTTTTTGCATGGAAAGGCGAAACCTTAAAAGAATATTGGTGGTGTACTAAACAAGCTCTATCGTTTTCAGGTGGCCAAGAACCAACCTTAATCGTTGATGATGGTGGAGACGCGACAATGATGGTTCATCGGGGGTGTGAAGTAGAAGATGATGCATCTGTTCTGGATGTTGAGGTAGACACCGAAGACGAAAAAGAATTAGCGTTAATCCTTAAAGAAACATTAAAAGAGGACAGCAAAAAATGGCATCGCATGGCAAAGTCGATTAAAGGCGTTTCTGAAGAAACAACAACAGGAGTGCATCGTCTTTATCAAATGATGGCAGAAAATAAACTTTTATTTCCTGCGTTTAACGTTAATGATTCTGTAACAAAGTCAAAATTTGATAATCTTTATGGTTGCCGAGAATCATTAGCTGACGGTATTAAACGTGCAACTGATATTATGGTTGCCGGAAAAGTGGTTGTTATTTGTGGTTATGGCGATGTTGGAAAAGGATCGGCAAGATCCTTAAAAAGTTATGGCGCACGTGTTATCGTAACAGAAATAGATCCTATTTGTGCGCTTCAAGCCGCAATGGAAGGACTTGAAGTAAAAACGCTTGAAGAGGCTCTAAGTATTGGTGATATCTATGTGACAGCAACGGGAAATTGTGAGGTTATCACAGCTGAAGATATGTCAAAAATGAAAGATGGTGCAATTGTTTGTAATATTGGTCATTTTGATAATGAAATTCAAGTGATGAAACTTGAACAATGGCCCGGGATTAGAAAAGAGAATGTTAAACCACAAGTTGATCAATATTATTTTAAAGACGGGCATTCAATTATTCTTTTAGCCGAAGGACGATTGGTAAATCTTGGGTGTGCAACAGGTCATCCGTCTTTTGTTATGAGTAATTCTTTTACAAACCAAACGTTAGCACAAATTGAGCTTTGGAAAAATGATTACAAGGTTGATGTCTATCGTCTACCAAAAAAGTTAGATGAGGAAGTTGCTCGTTTGCATCTTGATCATGTTGGCGTAAAGTTAACAAAGATGACAGATAAGCAAGCAAAATATATTGGATATTCTGCAGAGGGACCTTACAAGCCGGAGCATTATCGATATTAATGGAGAGTGCTGTGAGTACTGAAAATAAAATAAAGAAAATTGCTGTTTTAACTTCTGGTGGAGACGGCCCTGGTATGAATGCTGGGATTCGAAGTGTTGTTCGCTGTGCTGTTTCTCACGGGATAAAGGTCAGTGGTGTTATAAAAGGCTATGAGGGTTTGATCGATGATAATTTTATTGAGCTTGATCATCGTTCTGTTGCCAATCTTATTAGTCGAGGTGGAACTTTCTTAAAGACAGCACGTTCACCAAGATTTAAAACAGAGGAGGGGCAAAAAGCAGCTGTTGAAACTTTAAATAGGCATCATATTGACGGGCTTGTTGTCATCGGTGGAGATGGAAGTTATGCCGGTGCGTTTGATCTTTTTCATAAATGGAGTGTTCCTGTTGTGGGGATTCCCGGAACAATCGACAATGATTTAAGCGGAACGGACCAAACCATTGGATGTCATACAGCTGTTAATACGGCTTTGGAAGCGATTGATAAAATTCGTGATACAGCGCATAGCATGGAGCGTATTTTTGTTGTTGAGGTCATGGGACATCATTCGGGTTATATTGCGATGCAAGTGGCACTAGGGTCGGGATCGGAAGATGTTATTATTCCTGAGAAAGAATTTGATTATAAGGCTATGTATGAAGATATTAAAGAAGGACATAAAAAGGGAAAAATTAGCTGGATGATTGTTGTAGCTGAGGGTGCAGGAAAAGCTCATGAAGTAGCTAGTAAAGTAACAGAGATTACAAAATTTGAAAGTCGTTATGTTGTTTTGGGCCACATTCAAAGAGGCGGTGTTCCAACGGCACCTGATAGAATCCTTGCTACGCGTTTAGGAGCTGCGGCTGTTGATTGTTTAATGAAAGGCCAATATGGTAAAGCCGTTGGCGTTTTACAAAATAAAATTAATCTTGTTGATTTGGGGCATGCCTGTAAGGCAAGCGTTATCCCTATTGATGAATATTGTAAGTTGATTAAAATTTTAACGTAACAGAATTAACGGAGGTTTAAGATGGCAAAGATTTATTATGACAAAGATGCAAGTTTTGATTCAATCAAAGATAAAACTATCGCGATTATTGGATACGGCATCCAGGGACGAGGGCAAGCTTTAAATTTACGCGACAGCGGGTTAAATGTTATTGTTAGCGAGCTCGAAGAAACAGATAATTATACCCAAGCTATCGAAGATGGTTTTGAACCAATGGAAGCAAGAAAGGCTGCAAAAAAAGCAGATATTATCCAAATTTTAACTCAAGATCATGTGCAGGCTACTCTTTATAAAAAGGCGATTAGAAAATATTTAACAGCCGGAAAGTCACTTCTTTTTTCTCATGGCTTTAATATTCATTTTGGGCAAATTGTTCCTCCGGAAAATGTAGATGTTTTTATGATCGCGCCTAAAGGTCCTGGTGCTTTGGTGCGAAGCCAATATGAAGAAGGAAAAGGTGTTCCTTGTCTTGTTGCGATTCATCAGGATGCAACCGGAAATGCACTCAAAACAGCGCTCGCCTATGCTAAAGGCATTGGTGGAACGCGTGCCGGTGTTATTGAAACAACTTTTAAAGAAGAAACTGAAACAGATCTTTTTGGTGAGCAAGCAGTTCTTTGTGGCGGCGTAAGTGAGCTTGTAAAAGCTGGCTTTGATACATTAGTAGAGGCTGGTTATCAGCCAGAGATTGCTTATTTTGAATGCCTTCATGAGCTGAAGTTGATCACAGACCTTATTTATTCAAAAGGTATTCAAGGGATGCGAAAATGTGTTTCAGATACAGCAGAGTACGGCGATCTTTCCAGAGGGAAGAAAGTTATTAGTGACAAAACACGTAAAGTTATGAAGAAGATGTTAACGGACGTTCAGTCAGGCAAATTTGCCAAAGAATGGATCCGTGAAAATAAAAAAGGAAGACCTAATTTTACCCAATGGCGAAAAGAAGCCGATGAGCACCAAATTGAAAATGTTGGAGCTCAGCTTCGAGATATGATGCCTTGGATGAAATAGTTTCTTTTAGAGATCATATTATGAGAAAACAAGATAAAGTTTTTATTTTTGATACAACTTTGAGGGATGGAGAGCAAGCTCCAGGCGCCAGTATGAACGAAAAAGAAAAATTAGAGGTAGCTTTTTCTTTGGAGCGCTTGGGTGCTGATATTATTGAAGCAGGTTTTCCTGTGATTTCAAAAGGAGACTTTAATTCAGTAAAGAACGTTGCAAAGCATATCAAGAAATCAAGTGTTTGCGGTTTGGCGCGATCAATAAAAAAAGATATTGATGCGTGCTACGATGCGGTAAGAGGTGCAAAACGTCCGCGCATTCATGTTTTTTTAGCAACATCAAAGATTCATTTGGAATATAAATTAAAACGCAGCAAAGAAGAAATTTTAAAAATGGCTGTTGATGCGGTAAAGTACGCCCGATCGAAAGCTTCAGATATTGAATTTTCACCGGAAGATGCATCTAGAACAGATAAAGATTTTTTGTTTAGAATTGTTGAAGCGGTTATCAAAGCAGGAGCTAAAACTGTTAATATTCCTGATACTGTGGGATACGGTGTACCTGATCAGTTTGGACAATTGATTAAGGATATAAAAAATAATGTCCCGAATGTCAATAAGGCAATTATTTCCGTTCATTGTCACAATGATTTAGGGTTAGGCGTTGCTAATTCCTTGGCTGCCATTAAAAATGGTGCTCGCCAGGTTGAATGCACGGTTAACGGTATTGGAGAGCGCGCAGGCAATGCGTCAGTAGAAGAGATTGTTATGGCCTTAAAAACACGGGAAGATTATTATAACTGTATGACAAATGTAAAAACAGCGGAGATTTGCCGGGTATCCAGATTGGTCAGCAAATATACCGGTTTTGCTGTTGCTCCAAACAAAGCGATTGTCGGGGCTAATGCGTTTCGTCATGAAGCCGGTATTCATCAAGACGGGGTTTTAAAAGAAAGAACAACTTATGAAATTATGAAACCTGAAGAAGTCGGCTTTGTAGAGACTGGCCTTGTTTTGGGGAAGCATTCAGGGCGTCATGCGTTTCGTGTTCGTTTAAAAGCTTTGGGTATTGATTTAAAAGATGATGGATTAGATCGTGCTTTTGGTAGATTTAAAAATGTTGCTGATAAAAAGAAGCAAGTTTATGATGAAGATTTGATTGCTATTGCTGAAGATGAAACAAAATTGGTTCCAAAAAGATGGCAGCTTGTTAGTCTTGTTGCAACAAGCGGAACTAAAATTGCACCAAAAGCAACTGTAGAAATAAAATCCAAGGGGAAAGTTTTTGAAAAAAGTTCCTCCGGGGATGGCCCTGTTGATGCCTGTTATAAAGCTATTGAAAGTATTATAAAGGTTAGAGGCGAACTTTTAGATTATGCCATACAATCTGTTACGCGAGGAAAAGATGCCTTAGGCGAGGTAACCGTCAAGGTTCGTCTTAATGGAAAAAGTTATATAGGCCATGGAGCAAGCACGGACATCTTAGAGGCTTCAGCCAAAGCTTATCTTAACGCCATTAACAAAATGGTTGCACAATCCAAATAAATCATATCTTATGGAAGAACAAAAATCTACTTATGGGTTAGTTGGCTATCCTCTAGGGCATAGCTTGTCGCCTTTTATGCATAATGCGGCATTCGAAGCCTTGGAAGTGGATGCTGCTTATAAGCTTTTCCCTTTAAAATCCGAAGAGCTCGATTCTTTTTTTACGAAACTTAAAGAAGAACAGAGTCCCATTTTTGGATTGAATGTGACAGTACCTTACAAAGAAGAAGTCATCAAGTATCTCGATGTTTTAAATCCTTATGCTCAGAAAGTCAAAGCTGTTAATACAATTGTTGTCGGTAAGAATCGGAAATTAACCGGATACAATACAGATGGCCCGGGTTTTTTAGCACATCTTAAAGAGCTTGGATTTAAGTCAGAACATAAACGAATTGCCTTGCTTGGAGCGGGGGGAGCTGCGCGCGCCATTTTGTCTGTTTTATGTATGGTTGTTGAGCGTCCAGAATCAATTAAGATATATGATATTGATCGCGACAAGGCAGAAAGTTTGGTTGCAGATTTATCCGAGAGCATAGATTTGGGAATTGTTGAGATTGCTCAGAGCATCGATGATCTAGACGTTGAACTTGCAGATCTTTTGATTAATGCAACACCTGTTGGCATGAAGGCTACTGATATCGGATTGGTTGACGAAGGATTGATACATTCCGACATGTTGGTTTATGATTTAATATATAATCCATCGAGGACATTATTATTAAAAATGGCAGAGGAAAAAGGAGCAAGGATTTCAAACGGATTAGGAATGCTTTTTTATCAAGGCGTTTTAGCTTTTCAACATTGGGCAGAAATTGATCTTTCTGACGAAATAAAAGAAGAAATGAAGCAAGCCCTTTTCAATGGAATTCAAGGAAAATAAGATAAGGAGAGTATATGGTATCAGCTATATTTTTTATTTTTGGATCGGTAATTGGAAGCTTTCTAAATGTCTGCATTGTGCGTATGCCAAAAGAAGAATCAGTTGTACTCCCAAGATCACATTGTGTTAATTGTAAAAAAACAATTGTCTGGCATGACAACATTCCTTTTATCAGTTTTCTTCTTTTAAAAGGAAAATGTCGGAATTGCGGACAAAAAATCTCTTTTAGATATTTTCTTATTGAATTATTAACAGCACTATCCTTTGTAGGATTTTATCTTTATTTTGGCCTTAATTTGATTTTGATACCATACTTGGTCATGATGTGCGGATTTATTGTAGCAACATTTGTAGATATTGAACATCGCATCATACCTGATGAAATAAGCGTTGGAGGAATGATTGTCGGATTTTTGTTGAGCTGTGCCATTCCTCATCTGCACGCAACGGATTCTTATCTTTTATCTGCAGGAAGATCTTTACTTGGAATTCTCGTCGGAGGTGGATCTATATATGCAATGGGGTTGATTGGCGATTTTATTTTTAAGAAAGAATCGATGGGCGGCGGTGATGTTAAGCTTATGGCCATGATCGGTGCATTCATG
>JAOZRJ010000269.1 GCA_029931885.1 Candidatus Omnitrophota bacterium
TCGAAGATTTCGATGAAAAATGTAAACCATTCAAAATTTGATTGCAAGTATCATGCTACTTAGTGCCTGACCGAAAAGTCATGGTTTCTATAATTCCGGTGCGATGAATCAGGGTTCAATTAATTACTACCCTTCAGAAAAGTGCCGAGAAGTAGTAAATCAAATTTTCATAGCAAAATTATGAAAATTGGACACAGATCTCCCACAAAGTTACTTTCTCGGAGTCGATTGTGTACTGCTAAGCCGCTCGACGTCGTTTTTCCCGTTTCAGTTCCTTTTGCTGAATCAAATGTCCCAACAGCTGAATGTTGCGTGCGACAACGGCCAATGCAACATAGCGCCCAAATCCATGCAACCCGTGATCCAAGCATCGATCCAATCCGTGATTCTCCAGAGCGTTAATGGTCGATTCAACTGATGAATGTTGGTGCCGGGATTTAATAAATTCTTCGTTATGCTCGATTTCTTTATCTTTGGCTGACAACTTAGGGATGAAAACTAAATAAAGTGAACGTAATTAGATTTTTTCAGGTACCGCTCTATAGTTCCATTGGCCCAGGTAATCATCGAAAATGATTCTCATGGTTTCTTTGAAATTGTCGGAATATTTTCTTCCGGTTTCATAGACTTTTTTTATAATCTGAGCTTTGATTTTCAACCCCGTTTGTGTTGTTGTGTTCTCAATTAGTTCTTTGACATAATCATGACTTCTTAGAATGACACCCTTTAAAGATCTTGTGATATGTGGGAATACCCTATGTTCCACCGGATTCCATTTTGATGTATAAGGCGGATAATGGGCAACCCGTATTTCCACTCCGATCTTATCTACAAGATTCTGTAAGTCTTCTTTGAAGATATAGTGGCGGCTTGAATTGCTGCCACCACCGTCTGCCAGCATGAGGATCGAAGTACAATTTGGATATTGAAATTTGCCATGGGACTCCCACCAAAGCCTTATCGAATCGCAGGCAAATTCACTTGTATCCTTGCTAACACCAATGTTCACATAGGCCCTATTGCATTTTAGATCATAAATTGTGTGGGGAATTACTATCCCATCAGCAAGGTACGGGAAATCATGATCATAAACTTCTATAATACCGGTGCTATAAACGTGTCCATCCCGGTATAAGTTGCCTAAAAGCTCTTTTTTTTTGTATCTACACTGACCACCGGGTTACCGTCCATGAGATATTGCTCTTTTAACTGTGCAATGTTTTCAAACTGCTCGTTACGATTCTTAGAAAATCCAATAGGTTTCTTTTTCACAGCCTTACGCTTGGTAAATCCGTGTCTTTTTAACAGTTTTTTGACGACCGTTACACTGATATTGATTCCCTCTTCTCTCATTTTCGCTGCAATTTTTTTGCGGCTTAAATTGGTCCAACGAATCTTTTCATCCATAGGGTCGCCAGCGATATAGTCGTCAATAACTTTGAGAAACATTTCATCTATATTTTCAATTGTTTCTATTGCCGATTTCCTTCCGGCCCCCTTAGTTCGGATTCCGTTTATTAAAACCGTGTCAGGGTTTTTTAATTCGCCTATGCCTCGCAGTAGAGTCTTTTTGCCGCAACCAAGAAGCCCGAGAATGTATGCTTTCCCTCCTCGTGGTAATTTTAGGGCCTCTATTGCGGCGTATGTTCGTCTTTCTTTCTCCGACAACTTCGAGTAAGTATTCTTGATGAATTTTTCAATCTCTACAGGATATGGCGACAATGGTTTCGGACCAGGTTTAATGTTTTTTTTCATCAACGGTGCCTCATTTGATTAAAGGTTTCAGGTGGCACCGTAACTATTACATATTATTACATAAAAATCTAGACCCTTGTAACACGCTGTTATTGTTGAAATTACGTTCACTTAATTAAATTTCTGTTCCTTATCGTCGATGACAACGAATTAATTAACGTGGTACTGGAAGCATTTCTCAAACCTTACGGCAGCTGCACCATAGCAGAGAATGGTGAAAAGGCGATTGCCAGTTTTAAGCAGGCCCTGGACCAGGAAGTACCCTATAATCTCATCTGCCTTGACATCATGATGCCCGAAATGGATGGTCACGCGGTGCTTTCAACCATCCGGGGCATGGAGTCGGACC
>JAOZRJ010000067.1 GCA_029931885.1 Candidatus Omnitrophota bacterium
TATGAGAATACTCGTTGTAGAAGATGAAAAAAAGTTAGCTAGTTTTATTAAGCGAGGGCTTAAGGAAAAAGGATATGCTGTTGATGTAGCATCTAACGGTAATGATGGGCTTTTTCAAGCATCCGAAGTTCCTTATGATCTTGTTATTTTGGATGTTATGTTGCCGGGAAAAGATGGTATATTTATCTGTCGTCAATTGAGAAAAAAGAATATTAATACGCCTATCCTAATGCTTACAGCTAGGGATGATGTTGAAGATAAGGTCTCTGGATTAGATGCTGGCGCAGATGATTATTTAACCAAACCTTTTGAATTCGTAGAGTTTCTTGCTCGAGTCAGAGCACTCATCCGCAGAAAAAGTCAAGCAACTTCAAATAAAATAAAAATTGCTGACCTTGAATTAGATCAATTAACACATAAAGTAATTCGTGAGGGAAAAGAGATTGAACTTACTAGCACAGAATATTCCCTGCTTGAATATCTCATGTTAAATGCCAATTCAGTTGTTACCCGAACAATGATTTCTGAACATGTATGGAATGATGATTTTGACAGCTTTTCCAACGTTATTAATGTTTATATAAATTATTTGCGCAAGAAAATTGACACTGGTTTTGATAAGAAGCTTATCCACTCCCTACGTGGAACTGGTTATATTTTGAAGGATGAATAAATGAGATTTAATACTATACGCTTTAAAGCTAGCATTTTATATACCTCAATTTTAGCTATTATCTTGATCGCTTTTGGTGGCATTATTTGTGCTAATCTCCAAAAAGTTCTTTACAGCGATCTTGATGAAGATCTGGAAATGAAAGCGCAGGAAATTGTCGCTATTCTTAATGCTTATGAAAAAATTACTGAACAACAAAATCCATCTTTTCAAATACTACTTGATGTATTAGAAAATGAAGGATTTATTAAAAGCCAAAAAATGATCATTGATGATTTATGGCATGCTAAATTTGAAATGTTGCATTTGAAAGATGATTATATAAATATTCTGAATATAAAAGGTAATACCTTAGTCAATTCGAACAATTTTAGCCCGACTGTAGCTAATTTGTTCAAAAATAAATTTCCGGTCTCATTTCAGGAAAAACAGTTTGCATCAATTAAGAATGGCATAACTAAGATCAGGGCTATTAATCTTCCTGTAATATATCAGGATAAACAGCTGGTTTTACAAATCGGGACCCCCTTAAAGAAAACTCTTGATGTATTGAACAATACAGTATTTTTGCTCTGCATTCTGATAATGTTTATTCTTCTTTTGACAAGCTTTTTAGGGGGATTATTTGCAGAAAAAGTTTTAATCCCTGTTAAGAACGCAACAAATGTGGCTAATAGGATTGTTAAGGATAAGGATTTATCTATTAGAGTAGAGGAGCATCAAGTTGATGAAGAAATGCACGATCTAGTTACTTCTTTTAACAACATGATCAATCAACTGGAATTATCATTTCGTCATGTCAGTGAGTTTAGTTCACATGTAGCTCATGAACTTAAAACACCTCTAGCTATTACGAAGGGAGAAATTGAAGTTGCTCTGGATCAAGAAAGAGACTCAAATGAGTATAAAAGAGTTCTGAATGATTGTTTAGAGGAAACCAACCGAATGATCAGAGTAATAAAAGATCTCCTTCTTTTAGCTAAAATCGATTACAAACCCGAAATATTTAAATTCGAAAAATTAGTTATAAATCAGGTGTTTGAAGAAATATTTGAGCAAAGTAAGATTTTGGCTAGTGAAAAGAATATAGAAGTAACCCTGGATTTACCCAAAAGCGATTCATATATTAAATCCGATAAAGTACACATTCGAAGGCTATTTCTTAATTTAATCAGTAACGCGGTTAAATATACACCTTCTAAAGGAAAAATCGATATTGCTGTTGAAATTAAGGAGTCTATGGCAATTATAAGCATTAAAGATACTGGTGAAGGAATTGAAAAGGCAAATTTGGATAAAATTTTTGACAAATTCTTTCGGGTTCATAAAGATGATATCAATAAAGATTCTACTGGCTTAGGCCTGAATATTGCAAAATCTATTGTCCAAGCCCACCATGGCGAAATTACTGTTGAAAGCGAAATCGACAAAGGCACTACGTTCAGAGTATCTCTTCCATTGGCGTGAAGCATCTTCGCCGTCTACCAAAATAATCATTTCAATTTAAAAAATAAGAAAATTCTAATTCTATTTTAACGCTCCTTTTATAAGCAATCTGTTATATTTGAAATGGATCAAATATGGGGTTTGCAGATAAACATAATTGGATCGCCACTAAGGAATTATATAGATGTAGGAAATAAATTACATAAATCAATTAAAACGGAGGTGGACAATGCCGTCAATCTTGATTGTTGATGATGAAGAAAGAATAAGACGAGTTTATAGACAAATGTTTGAGAAAGAAGGGTATGAGGTTCATGTAGCTAGTAATGCTCCAGAAGCAAAAGAAATGCTGGTTAATTGCGAGGTCAATCTAATACTCTTAGACATTAATATGGGGGAAGTAGGTGGAGAAGAACTATATGAGGTAATTCAGTCTTTTCATAAAAATTCTAAAATTATTGTTTCAAGCGTTTATTCTCTTGATGATCAGAAAGAGAAAATCCCCGATGCTGCGGATTATTTTGATAAATCTGAGAGTGTAAAAGTATTAGTCAAAAAGGTCAAAAAGCTTTTACCTGAAGATCAAGGTGGCTTGCCAAGAAAAAATATTCTCGTAATTGATGATGATACTAAAGTCCGTAAATTATTACATGATTTATTGACCAATGCTGGATATCATTCAGTCGAATATTTCGATAAAAAAGATGTTCTTGAATACCTTCAAAAAAAGTCTAAGAAAATTGATTTAGTTATTCTCGATTTAGCTATGCCTCAAGTCGATGGAATGGATTATTTTGAAACCATCAAGTCTAAATATCCCCATTTAAAAATTATTATCGCAAGTAATTACCCTATTGATGATCAAGAATCCATGATTTTTGACGCTGATGATTATTATGAGAAAACAGACAGCAATAAAGTCCTTCTTGAGAAAATCAATCGGTTATTTAAGAATACAGATAAAACAAAGTCTAAAACATAGGAGGAGGTAAGACATGAGCGATGCAAATATACAAGCCATCAATGAAAAAGTTAAACAGGAAAGTAGCTTTGTTTCCGCTTTGTTCATGGAAATGGAGAAAGTTATCGTAGGTCAGAAATACCTTTTGGAGCGGTTGGTAATTAGCTTATTGGCTAATGGCCATGTTTTAATTGAAGGTGTACCTGGTCTTGCAAAAACAATGGCAGTTAAAACGCTATCTTCAGCAATAGACACTAAATTTCAACGTTTGCAATTTACACCAGATATGTTGCCTGCTGATTTGATCGGCACACTCATTTATGATCAAAGCGACTGCACTTTTAAGGTCAAGAAAGGACCTATATTTGCCAATATTATCTTAGCAGATGAGATTAACCGTGCACCTGCTAAGGTTCAAAGTGCACTTTTAGAAGCCATGCAGGAAAGGCAGGTGACCATTGATAAGGAAACCTACAAGCTTGATGATCCTTTCCTTGTCTTGGCTACTCAAAATCCTGTTGAACAAGAAGGAACCTATCCTTTGCCGGAAGCGCAAGTTGACCGTTTCATGCTCAAGGTAAAGATAGATTATCCGTCCAAAACAGAAGGACTAAAGATCCTAAGAAGAATGGCGCACATTGACACAGAAATAAAAATTAACAAAGTAATAACACCTGAACAAGTCAGAAAGGCTAGAAACATTGTTGATGAAGTGTATATGGATGAAAAAATTGAAGAATACATTATTGATCTAGTGGAAGCAACTAGAAAGCCTGAAGACTATAAATTATCTGCTCTTAATGGACTTATTCAATATGGTGCATCTCCAAGAGCAGCAATTAACTTGGTTTTAGCATCAAAAGCATATGCCTTTATTCAAGGAAGAGGCTATGTTACACCTCAAGACGTAAAAGAAATTGGAATGGATGTCTTACGTCATCGAGTTGCAATTAGTTATGAGGCCGAAGCCGAAGAAAAGAAAGCAGAAGATATAGTCCAGACAATATTTGATGAAGTTGAAGTGCCTTAAACAAAACAAGTAAGGAACGACTTTATGATACCAAAAGAACTATTTAAAAAAATTCGTCAAATTGAAATTACCACTAACCGGATGGTAACAGATATTTTTGCTGGACAGTATCACAGCGTATTTAAAGGGCAAGGAATTGAATTTAATGAAGTTAGAGAATATCAAAGAGGTGATGATATTCGAACCATTGATTGGAACGTAACCGCTCGAGCAGGTCAACCTCATGTTAAGAAATTTATTGAAGAAAGAGAACTTAACGTGATGATTTTGGTTGATGCATCACGGTCAAGCTATTTTGGCACAGTAAATCAGCTTAAAAGCAACCTAGCTGCTGAAGTAGCCGCTGTTTTGGCATACTCTGCTATTCGCAATAGTGACAAAGTTGGGCTTATTATTTTTACGGATAGAGTGGAGAAATATATACCACCCAGTAAGGGGATTAGTCATGTCTTAAGGGTTATTCGTGAGATTTTGTATTTTAAGCCGGAGGAGAAAGGTACAGATATTCCTTTGGCTCTTGATTATTTAAACAAGATTATGACTCGACGTTCTGTTGCCTTTTTGATCTCTGATTTCTTTACTACACATAATCAATCAAACGAAAACGGTAAAAATCGTCTCAAACAGGCAATGTCTGTAGCTAATCGGAGACACGATTTGGTTGCCATAACATTGAATGACCCAAGAGAGCAGGATTTGTCTGAATGTGGTTTGATTTATTTGGAAGATGCCGAAACACAAGAAAAAGTTTTAGTTGATTCGTCAGATCCTGAATTTTGTAAAGAATTTCGTGATGAGGCAAATTTAAGGATTGAATCAAGAAAAAGATTTTTCAGGTCTATGGACGTTGATCATATTGATATCTCAACAGATGTTCCATATTCGAATGCACTAATTAAGTTCTTCAAACAAAGAAAAAACAGAATATAGTGAGAATTTTTTATGAAAACACTTATAAATTTAATAATATCGCATTTATGCTTGATTTCCTTATTTTTAAAGGAGGCATTTGCTGATGGAAATGAGGAAATAGATTCTTCGGTATTCCAAGATATTAGACCTCCGGTTGACTTTCCTTTTAACAGTGCCCCGTTAATAATTGCATTGATAGTATTTTTATTATTGGCTTTGGCTTGGGCAATATGGATCTTTATCAGAAAAAATAAACATGCCAAGAAGATCATTGAGCCCCCTAAAAGACCTGATGAAATTGCTTATGAACGACTAGCCAAACTAATAAGGAAAAGCCTACCTGAACAAGGTCAGGTCAAAGAGTATTTTATTGAAATATCAGACATCTTGCGTCGCTATGTTGAGGGCCGTTTTAAGGTCAAAGCTCCTGAACTGACTACTCCAGAGTTTCTGGAGAAAATCAAGAAAGCAGATCAATTAAACTCGGATCACAAGTTACTTCTAAAAGAATTTTTAATCTGTTGCGACTTAGTTAAATTTGCAAAATATGGTCCTTCAGAAAAGGAAATAAAAGAAAGCGAAGCGCTGGCTAGACGCTTTGTTGATGAAACCAAACAAACTGTGAACTTAGAGAAGGAGGCTAAAAATGCCGTTTAAAGACCCATTAGTTCTTCTTCTGATTCCAATTTGTCTATTTATATTTTATTTGGTGGAACGAAAGAAAAATTACCCAACGTTTCGGTATTCTTCAACTCATTTGTTAAAGAAAAAAAAGAGTTGGAAAATAGCTGCGAGTCAAGGATTAGTCTTTCTCAGATTAGTTATTTTCACCTTGTTTATTATTGCTCTTGCCGGTCCTCGGCTAACACTGGAAAGATCTGAAATTACAACAGAGGGAATTGACATTATCTTAGCTGTTGATGCTTCGGGGAGTATGGCTGCCGAGGATTTTAAAATAAGAAATCAGCGTGTTAATCGCCTTTCGGTTGTAAAAGATGTAGTTGAAGATTTTATTGGTAAGAGAGCAGCAGATCGCATAGGCCTTGTGGTGTTTGCAGGCCAGGCGTACACCGTATGTCCACTAACAACGGATTATGACTGGTTAGCCACCAACTTAAAAAGAGTTGAATTGGGTGTCATTGGTGAGGATGGTACGGCAATTGGTTCTGCGATTGCTTCTTCTTTAGGTCGATTAGATGAAAGTGAAGCAAAGTCCAAGATCATCATTCTTTTAACAGATGGTGTAAATAATGCAGGGAATATCGATCCTCTAGAAGCAGCAAAAGCGGCGAGCTCACAGGGAATAAAAATTTACACAATTGGAGCTGGTTCAAGAGGTGTGGTTCCATTTCCAGCTCAGGATATCTTTGGAAGAACTGTATATCAACAAGTGCGAATGGACATAGATGAAGCAATATTAGAAAAAATTGCTGAAATGACAGAAGGGAAGTATTTTCGTGCTACAGACACAGAGTCTTTAAGAAACATTTATAAAGAAATTGATAACCTAGAGAAAACAGAACTTCAGGAAGAGGGATATAAAGAATATAAACAATTATTTGGATGGTTTCTTTTGGCAGGCTTATTGCTATTTGCAATGGAACTAATATTATCTAACACAATATTAATGAGGATTCCTTAATATGAAATTTGCTGATTTTCAAATGATACATTTTATTTGGCTGGTTACTTTCATGGGTCTTTTCTTGATATGGAGAAAAGGTAAAAAAGAATTGCTTAGGGAAAAATTTGCCGATAAGAAACTGCTGGATGAATTATCCGACAACTTATTTAAACAGAATGAATGGTTACAAATTATTTTGGTTTTATTAATCAGTGCATTTTCGGTATTTGCTCTTATGCGTCCTCAATGGGGTTTTCAATGGCAAGAGATCAAGCGGGAGGGTTTGGATGTTCTAGTTGCAATCGATACTTCAAAAAGCATGTTAACCGATGATGTAAAACCGAATCGTCTGGAAAGGTCAAAATTAGCAGTTAAAGATTTAGTAAAAAAGCTCGAAGGAGATCGAATTGGTCTAATTGCCTTTTCAGGGACAGGATTTCTTGTGTGCCCTTTAACAATTGATTATCAGGGATTTTTATTAACACTGGATAATATTAATTCAGGGACTATTCCACAAGGAGGAACATCTATATCGACAGCCATTCGAGAAGGTATACGCAGTTCAAAAAATGCCGAAGGTAAAAACAAAGTAATGGTCATTATTACTGATGGAGAAGATTTAGAAGGAAACGTAGCAGAATTAGCCAAAGAAGCAGCTGAAAAGGGAATTAAGATTTTTACAATTGGTATTGGCACAACAGAAGGTGAATTGATTCGAGTTCCAAATAGGCAGGGAGAATATGAATTTGTTAAAGATAAAGATGGAAATTTTGTTAAATCCAGATTAAATGAAAAACTTCTTCAGGAAGTAGCATTAATAACAAAAGGGGTTTACGTTCAGGCTACAGGCGCTCAATTTGGTTTAGAATATATTTACGACAATTATTTGTCAAAGATGGAGAAGCATGAAATAAAAGCAACCATGGAAAAACGTTTTTATGACAGATTTCAAATACCATTGGCTATTGCTTTTTTTCTATTATGTGGATTTTCATTAATATCAACGAGGAAAGATAAATGAGAAGAATTCTAATAATAATTTCGTTTTTTATTCTTATAGCC
>JAOZRJ010000068.1 GCA_029931885.1 Candidatus Omnitrophota bacterium
AGAATAATAATAGGAATATGTTGCGTTGTTTTATCTTCCCTGAGTTTTCGGCAAACATCAAAACCTGAAATATCCGGAAGAACAAGATCAAGCAAGATAATGTCTGGCTTATTCATGGCTTTTGTTAAAGCCTCGGCTCCAGATTCAGCGATATCAACTTCATACCCTTTTGTCTCAAGCAATAAATTTAATGTCGTAGAAATACTTTTTTCATCATCAACAACGAGAACTTTTTTCTTTCCAATCATTAAGCACCTTTCGAGAATATATATATTTATATATAAGTATAAAGGATAAACGAAAAAAAATCTAGAAACGATTCAATAGAAATAAATTACGCCTGACAAGGCTAAACGGCTTGATAGGTGGAAAAATAATACTCGATGTTTTCGTGATGAGCGCGAGCAGAGGACTTAATTTGTTTGAAATTATTTAAGAATTCTGGAAAGAATGCATCACATTTAAAATCTTGCAAAATCTGAGTTAAATAGATCTTTTGGCATTTTCCCGTGTCAATGGCTTGGTTGTAAACACTCTCACCTCCAATAACAAAGACTGTCTCTACTTTTTCCTTGTATACTGTGCTATTTAATAAATCCATAGCTGATTCTACGCTTCCCACCTTAAAAACGCCTTCGGGCAAAGAAAAATCCTTATTCCTCGTCAATACTATATTTATTCGATTTTTAAGCGGTCGGAACTTCTCGGGGATAGATTCCCACGTTTTTCGACCCATAATAACAGCATTTATTTTTAAAGGCGAGCTTACTTTAGTGGTAACCTCTTTAAAATGAAGCATGTCAGCAGGTAAAGACCATGGCAAACAACCACTTTTCCCAATACCTCTTTTCTCATCAACAGCTACAATAATATCAAAAGATTGCATACATCTCTCTCTTAAATTATTTAAACAGCAATAGGAAATTTAATGAACGAATCATGCTGATAATTAACCAACTCAATATCTTCAAACTTAACATCTAAAGTCTTTTTGCTAGCAACTTTTACTTCGGGTAAAGATTTTGGAATTCTCTGAAGTTGTGTTCTTACTCCATCGATATGATTAAGATAAATATGTGCATCCCCTATAGTATGCGTAAAAATACCAGGAACAAGATTGCATTCCTGAGCAACCATAAGCATAAGAAGTGCATAACTTGCAATATTAAAAGGAACTCCAAGAGCCAAATCTGCTGAACGCTGATATAGCTGGCAATCAAGCCGACCATTAACAACATAAAATTGAAACATCATATGACATGGCGGTAACGCCATTCTGTCAAGGTCACCTGGGTTCCAAGCATTCACAATAATTCTCCGAGAATCCGGATTATTCTTAATCATATCAATAGCATTCATAATTTGATCTACATATTCTTTGCGATAAGATTTTGCTTCTTTATCATAAGTAAATTTTTCCCATTTACGCCATTGATAACCATAAACTGGTCCAAGTTCTCCATCTTCATTTGCCCAAGCATTCCAAATAGGAGTATGCTGAGCAAGATCATCATTAATATTTGTCGATCCTTTCAAAAACCACAATAGCTCTCTCACGACAGCGTCAAATAAAACTTTCTTTGTTGTCAGCAAAGGAAATCCTTCTCTCAAGTCATATTTTTCCTGACATCCAAAAACAGATATTGTACCTGTACCCGTACGATCTTCTTTTTTTTCGCCGTGATCTAAAACATGTTGAATTAATTTAAGATATTGTTTCATAAAAAATTCCGCTTCATTTCTTTATTTGCCACATTTTATTATTATATTCTTCAACCATCCTCTGTGTATTAAAAAAAGCACTACGATTAATACAATTAATCATTTTATCAATCCACGGACTCTCGATATCAACTTTCTCGTCTTTTAAAGTCCTATAATAAAGTGCTACAACCTTTTCCAGAGTATCGTAAAGCGCATCCGAGTCCTCGTCTAGCCTTAGCTCTGCTTCACTTCCAATATCAGCACCATGATGCTGATAACCAAAAATCCAACCAATGTCATCTTGAGCAGCTTCAACAACCCAGCCGTCTAAGGTTGTCATCTGGAGAACGCCATTTGCGATAGCTTTCATGCCGCTCGTTCCTGAAGCTTCAAACGGAGGCAACGGATTATTAAGCCAAACATCCACCGAACTTGTTAAAAGCTTTCCGAAATAAGTATCATAATTTTCTAACATAATAACTTTAATAATGTCTTTATACTGATTTAGCGCGTCAATCTGGTCTAAAATTTCATCAATATGTGCTCCTCCAATATTATCATTCGGATGAGCTTTTCCGGCTAAAATAATTTGAATAGGTCCAATTCTTTTTGCAATATCAATAAGACGTTCAATTTTATGCAAAATTAAAGCTGGACGCTTATAATTTGCAATTCTTCTTGCCCAGGAAATCGTAAAAACATTCTCTTTAAGGCGCCAATGCTTGATGATATCAATTAGATTCTTTTTATTCACCTGATGCGCGCTAAATAAATCTCTTCGGAAACTCTTATTCTTTGACAAATCAGAAATAGAAGTTAAGCAGGTTGGATTCTTATCCCAAGGCCCAATTTTCTTTTTATATTTATCAAAAAGCCTTTGAAAACTTTCTGATGTCCATGTATAAGAATGAACACCGTTTGTAATTGCCTGTATTTTTTTTGCAAATGACGGAAATTGAAGACGCATGACCTCTCCGTGTTTCTGAGCAACAGCATTAACCTTGCTGCAATTATTTAAAGCAATTGCCGTTAAACTAATCTGCGTTGAAGAAGGATCTTCTTTTCCAAACATCTCTGCAGCCTGAACATATTCAGGTTCCAATACATTGGCAACGTCATGTATTTCAAATTTATCATGACCAGCTGCAACCGGAGTATGACAAGTGAAGATAAACTTACTCTTAACATCATCAAATTTACTTTTGTCCTCGAGCTTCATATATTTCTCAATAATCGCAAACGCTGCATGCCCTTCATTTAAGTGATACCGATGTGTAACGTACCCAAGACTTTCTAAAGCCCTCATACCGCCAACACCTAGAATCGTCCTCTGAATAATTTTCCACCACACATTATCACTTCGATAAAGCTGATCAGTTAACTTACGAAAATATTCTTTATTTTCTAAAAGATTTGAATCAAGAAGAATTACAGGAACAACATTTTTCTTATCAAAACTATAAATATAATATTTCCATAGCCTCAAATAAATAGGTCCTTCTTTTGTATCTAATGTAATAATATTCTTTAAAGGAATCAATCCAGGATAACTATGTGGATCCCATTTTAGTTCTTCAGGAACTTGACCATGTTTATACCAAAAGTTTTGCTTAAAATATCCCTTATTCCAAAGAATACCGATTCCTGCTAAAGAAAAATCAAGGTCGGCAACGCTTTTCATGGTATCCCCGGCTAAAACACCTAAGCCTCCGCCATAAATAGGAATATCCAGTAATTTATCAATCTCAACTTTAAAAATATAATCACACAGCCAATTATTTGAAAAAACTTCGTGCGTATAAAAGATATTCGCCTCATTCAATGGTTTTTGTAATTGAAACGAATTGTATATGCTTGGGGCAATGCCATATTCCATTGAAAAATAAGCAATCGATTGATTCTTGAAGTCGTACAGATTCCGCTCAGCCTTTAAAATTGAATCCATAGGAAACCCAAAATATTTCTTTTGAGTAATGTCCTTTGAATAATTTTCGTCAAATCCTTCGATAGAATTAATTAAATCACTATAAGAAAAAGATTTCTTAACTTTTTGTGCAGCCATAATCGCTCCCATAACCTTATTGTCTTGTAAATACTCAAGCTATTATAACAAAAAATCTTTCCTTGAAAACTTTATTATCAATGATTTCTAAAATCAAAATTACAATAACTTTGACTTTTATGTTCAATAATATTATTATTTGTATCCTTTTGAACAACCAAAGCCGCACCATCTAAATCTAAAGAGTCAAAAAGTACAACTCCTTCCTTACCTAAAACGCATAAGGCTGTTGATAGTGCATCGGCTTCTTGAGCGCTTCTAGCGACAACTGTTGCGCTAGAAACTTTCTGTGCAGGATATCCTGTCTTAGGATTAATAATGTGTGAGTACTGCTCCCCGTCTATTTCGTAATATTGCTCGTAGTCTCCGGATGTTGTAACCGCATAGTCTGTTATTTGCAATGTCTCTATGATCTTCTGATGTTTTTTCGGATCCTGTATGCCGATAGACCACAACTTCTTTTGACAATTCTTTCCTGAAACAAAAAGATCGCCTCCAGCGTTAACTAAAAAATTATGCAACCCATTATCTCTTAGAATCCTCACAGCCTCGTCAACCGCATAACCTTTTGCAATTGCGCTCAAATCAATCTTTGTTTGGGGGTGAACCATCTGAACACGATAGCTAGAAAGAAGTTTAAAATTCTTAAGCCCGACACTTTTCTTTACACGATCAATTTCTTCTTTTGACGGTATTAATCTTTTTTCTCCTGATTCGCGCCATAAACTCACTAATGGCCACACGGTAATATCAAAAGCTCCGTCAGTTAACCTGGAATATTTTTCAGCATCTTTAAGAAGATTATAGGTGTCTTTATGGATTTGAATAACAGAAGGATATGAACGATTGATCTTGCTAACATCGCTTTGCTCATTAAAAACACTCATGCGCGAATCAATTTCTTCAATTCGCTGCCATGTTTGATTAAGCGCTTTACGTGCTATCGTCACTTGCTTTTTTGTTGTGCAAATGTCAATCTGAACAATCGTTCCTAAAAGCAATTTTTGCTCGGTAAGTTTTATTGCCGTGCTCTTTACAAGAACATAGTAAGCTCCGAGAAGTAAAATAACAATAAAAGGAATCAATCTTTGGAGGTAAAAATTTCTCAAAACTTCAATGAATCTCCTTTTCTTTAAAAACCCCGCTCTTCCCACCGCTTTTATACATGAGCTTAAGGTCAGAAATTATCATACGCTTGTCGGCCCATTTCATCATATCGTAAATCGTTAACGCAGCAACGCTTGCAGAGGTTAATGCCTCCATTTCAACGCCTGTTTGTCCGGTGCACAAAATCTCAGAGAAAACAGTTATCCTGTTCTTGCGCTCATCAATCTTAAACTGAATATCTGCTTTTGTCAGGCTTAAGGGATGACACATTGGAATGACATCAGATGTTTTTTTTGCAGCCATAATCCCGGCAATTTTTGCTGTTTCCAAAACATCGCCTTTAGGTGATTTGTTCTCAATTAATTTTATTAAAGTTTTTTTATCCATCGATATTACACAACAAGCTCTGGCAACTCTATTTGTCACTTTCTTTTTTGTAATATCAATCATTCCACCGCTATTCTTTTTCATCTCTTTTGTCTCCTAAAAAATTATTACAGATATTCTATTCTTACACAACTTCCCTTGGGCAGCTTTGTTATTCCTTCTTTAATCTCAAAGAAACAATTCGCCTTAGCAACAGATATCACGTTTTCTGAAATCTGATTACCGCTTAAACCTACATATATTTTATCCTTTTTAATCCTAGCAACCCCTCTCATAACTTTTGTTCGCCCAGGCTCCACCTTGATGGTTTGATCCAAAAAAGCCTCGGCTACTTTGGGCAAATCTTTAGCTTGCCTGCACATCTTTAAAATACATGGATAAACAAATTTCTGAAACGAAACCATGCTTGAGACGGTATTCCCGGGAAGGCCGAAAACATGACAACGTCCTTTTTTTCCAAAAACCAAAGGTTTCCCGGGCTTAACAGCAACCTTCCAAAAAAGTAATCGCACTGAAAGATTTTTTAAAACTTTACGTACAAGGTCATGCTCTCCAACAGAAACCCCTCCGGATATTAACAAAATATCACTATTCAACCCCTTCTGAATCTTCTTTTCTAAATCAGTAATGTTATCTTTGGCTATTCCTAAAATCTTTGCGGATATACCGAGCTCCTTTGCTTGAGCGAATAATGCATATTCATTTGCGCTTCTTATTTTTCCAACAGATGACTTATCATTAAGTTTTAAAAGCTCATCACCAGTTACTAAAATTGAAATTTTAGGCAATTGATAAGCATTAACTTTTGTTTTTCCAAAATTTGAAAGCAAGGCGACAATCCCAGGGGTCATTAGGCTTCCTTCTTTAACGACAGTCTCTCCTTTTCTTGCATCCAAGCCCTTTGGTCTAAAATGATCTCCTTTTTCTGATTTTACAAATACAGAAACTTTGTTACCGAATGTCTTTGTATATTCTTTCATGACAACGCAATCTGCTCCTTTTGGCATAACAGCACCTGTCATAATTTTAATTGCGGTGTTTTTAGAAACGCTTTTTTTTGCCGAAGACCCTGCTTTTGATACATCAATAATTTCTAAGCTAACTGCTCTCTTTGATGTCGCACTTTTAACATCTTGAGAACGTATCGCAAATCCGTCCATAGTTGAACGAGAAAATGGCGGCCAGTCTTCTTTTGCGCAAATATCCTCAGCCAAAACTTTTCCAAGAGCATTTAAAAAATACTCTTCTTTTTTTGGTAATTTGCGTGTATTGTCTAAAATAATTTTCTTGGCTTTTGAGATTGAAATCATATAAAAATCAATATTGATCAAGTTTTGATATAGAAATATTCTGACGACTTTTCTTTTTTTCAGACTTCTGATGTTTTAATTCAAGAACTTTTTCTTTTGCTCGTTTTGAACGTTTTCGCTTTTGTCTTCGAATCTTTTCAACACGCTTCTTCTTTTCTTCAATAAATCCTTTTTGTTGTTGCTCTATCTTATCTAGCAAAAGACGTCTTGCATAAAAACGGTTCAAAGTCTGTGTTCTTGCCTTCTGACATTTAACAGACAACCCTGTTGGACGATGAACCAAAACTACACAGGTAGAAACTTTATTAACATTCTGGCCGCCCGGGCCTGATGAGCGAATAAAAGATTCGTCAAAATCCTCGCCGCTAACGCACAACTTTTTCATTCGGTCTTCAAGTTGTTTAGCCTTTTGATCTGTTACGCTAAATATATTCATTTATTTTTCCGCTTATAAAGAATAGCAACCCATTGCTTACCCTTTTTAATTTTTAAACATCTTAAAGGTAGTGGCCGAAATGCCTCTCTTATATTTACCAAATTTTCCAGCGAAATGCCAGAAATTGCTAAAAAGCCTCCCGGGGCAACAAAAGAAACTAATATCTTCTTAAGTCTTATCAAATCATGAGTAATTAAATTTGCCGCAACAAAATCAAAGTGTTTTTTTGACTTCAACTTTTCAATATCACCCTGCTTTATGTTGTCCTTTGAATATCCATTTATAGCAAAATTCTCTTGCGCAGATTTTACGCAATCCTTGTCGATATCAACAGCACAAATTGTTTTAGCTCCGCATTTTAGGGCAACAAGACTTAAAAGTCCGGTTCCAGTCCCTACGTCTAAAAAACTTTTAAATCGATTCTCGCAGCGCTCTACTAGTCGTGACATAAAACTTGTAGTCTCATGCAATCCAGTTCCAAACGCATTTATAGACGCTAAAAAGATTGGTTCTCTCCTGTCCTTCTTATATGTTCTCCGCCTCCAGACAGGAACAACATCAAACCGTTTTGTCAGATGAAATGGCAAAAAATTCTTTGCCCATTTAGCCTTCCAATTCTCCTTTTTTATAACTTTTATCCTAAAAAAAATTCCTTTTAAATGAATTTTTTTCAGCAACTTTTCAAGACGTTG
>JAOZRJ010000069.1 GCA_029931885.1 Candidatus Omnitrophota bacterium
AATGAAATTCCAGTCATCCATATAGATACAGTAGTAAGAGTTCCTCCGCTTAAGAGAAAAACAGCAACCGCAGCAATAATAAGAACAAAAGAAATAACTGCTCCTACCCAACCCTTTAGCGCTCGACGGCTCAGTTGTCTCTCGCGGCCTTCTTTTATTCCTGACTGATACAACGATTCAGCATAGCTTGCCATTGAAGACCCCATAAAAGCGGAAGCTGTGTCTGCTGCAATTGTCGTAGCAGTTTTAATTTGCGATATTTTTCCTAAGTTTACAATAATACTTAAAGCGACAAGTAAAATAGCAAAAAATAAAACAAGAATAACAGCTATTTGCCCTCTTTTAGAAAAAGGGTCAACCCTTAATTTTGATTTAATTATTCTATTTAAAAATAATATCATATGTTACACCTCGTAAATGTCCAACTTTAACAATCACTCCATCAATGTCCCATTGTAAACTAACTGCATTCCAGGCAGCTTATCATCAATGCCTCGTAATTGATCCTCTACTTTTGCTGAATGACTTCCTGTATGCGCAGCATGATACTCTGCAATACCTTTCTGATAATTACTCACTGGAAAAACTAAAGAAATACCAGCCCACTGCATTGCCTTAACAACGCTGTAAAAAAACAAAAGAACAATAATGAAACAAAAAGTAAATTCTAAAGTTACTTGCCCTTTTTTTCTTATATTTTTTTTCTGATGACTTTTCATAATGCTTTCCTTAAAACAGTAACTATTACCACGACGTCAATTCCTCTTGTGTTTTCATTTTATGCCCTGTTTTCGATCCCACTATAGATCTTACAAATAAAATTAATCTACCCTTATTAAAACATGTTTTAAGTCTGTTCTCACCACTATTCGGGTCTGTCGGATCTCCGCAGCAATCCCAGCCTATGCAATCAACATCAACTGGATTTCCTGCGCAATTATTTGCATGAAATCTATATTTCGTCCCGCCACCAGAACACGAGCTTAAAACATCATTACTAAGCTGTATTTTTCTTTCAATAATATCGTATGAATCTTGTTTTTGCCTTGAAATAAAATTGCTCAAAATTCCGCTTTTTCCCTGAGATGTTTTTAACGAACCGTCTTCTAAAAAAGTAACAATTTTTGCCTCGCTATCCACGAGTCCCGGCCTTGGTTTTCCGCTTCCGAATAAATAATCAGACAAATCCTTTGAGCTATAAGAATTATCAATATCCCCCTCTCCATTATCTACAACCTTAAACCAATAAGGTCTAGACATTTTATCAGGGAAAGTTATCATAGTATAGTTTCCAGCGAGAACACCTTTAACTGGTTCATCTATTGGATCGCCTCCACTATACCTTTTATATTCTTTACTTTGTAGACCTCCAGGCCATTTATTAAAAGTTTTATATTCCAAAATACTTTCTTCTTCTCCATCAAAATCAACGTCCACACTCAATCTCACCTTATACCCTTTATTCCCAAAATAATGAAAACCTGTTTCATTTGCTAAAACCGGAAACCATTGCCAGCTCATATTATGCCGGTCCGCCTCAGGAACTGTCCAATTACTTTTCTTTCTTAAATTAAAACGACTATTAAGCTCTGCGTCAGATACTTGACTACAATGATGGTTGCCGGGATCACTTGGCCCAGGATCATTCTGATCAAAACAAAATTTTCTATCTGTCACAGGAATCTTTGTCCAAAAAACTATTCCTCTGCTATCAACACTATCTCCAAGACCCGAAACATATTTATCTTTATAAGGATGTGGTACAGAAGTGACAAAATTACAATGATTATAAGTCTTAGTTGGTACATGAATAAACCAAGATCCGTTCCATCCATTTACACAATCAATATTCCAAGAAAAAGTTGTCCCATTAATAGAGACATAGTCAGGCACAGAACCACCTTCCCCATACTTTTTAAAAGCACCTATTCGAAACTTAAACTCATCTCCATTAATATTTATCGTAAAAATCGGTAAACTGTTTTGTTCACCATAATCCATCGGAAGCTGTAAAAGACTTGTCATGGATCCTGAGCCAGAAGCCATAAAAGGCGACCGAGAAGACGCACCATATTTTTCCCCTCCTTGAACTGTAGGTTTATCTTGAATCCAAATTACAGAAGCATTTTTATTTTTAGCAGAGTCATTGCTGCTGTCGTAAGCACGGGATTCCTCAGCAGACTTTATTAACGCCACTCTCATGGCTTTAAGCTGAGCGTTTTGTGCGTTGGAAAAACTAATAGAATAACGAAGAATGAGAGCTAAAAGCATAAATAAAACCCCACCAAAAATCGACAATTCTAATATCGTTTGGCCTTTATTTTTAAAATTTCTTTTTCTCAGCATATTCATTTTTGTTCCTAAGGCTCAAAATTACATACAGCACCCGATCCAGCCGCACAACCCTCAATACAACATCGTCCTTTTGCTTTATCATCAGGTTTATTTCTACAAATGCTTAATGATCCTCCTGCAAAATAAGTACAACTTGCTTTATTAGTATCTATACAACATGCATAACAATCATAAGAAAACCACACCTCGCTACCCCATCCGTTACCTGTAGCATTCCTTGGCACATATCGTCCACATTCAACAGTTCCTCCTAAAGTAGGATCATATTGCTGTCCCTGGGAAAACCCATCGCCTAAAGATTTCCAGCGTCCAAAAAATACGCGCGCAATAGGTTTTCGCATTACCAAAAGAACAGATATAATCATTACAATCAAAATCACATATTCCATCGTCGACATAGCTTTTCTTTTATTATTTTCTCGTAACATATCACTCACTAATTTTCAATCACAACGCTTTCTGTTTTTGTTTCCGTTGACTCTGTTATGTCACTTCGCAACGTAGAGTAACCTCCAAGTTCTTCGCCATCAACCTCCATAATCGTTTGAGAAAATGAAACTATTGACTGCGTCATGTTCTGGCTAGCTCCCGGATCATATTGTTTTCCCATGCCGTCAACAGTCTCTTTCCATTTTCCCTGAATACCTCTTTGGGCATATTTTTTCATGCCTAAAAATGCCGCAATCACTATAATAAACAGCACGATAAATTCTAAAGCACTTTGCCCTGCGCGAAATCGCAAATATTTATTTCTTTCAAAAAACATTTTTTATTCCTTTTTCTTTTAATTGCTCTCAATAAATCCTAAATTAGTCAATGCATTTGTGTTCAGTTGTGTTGTTCCCGTTGTCAAATTATTAAGAAATCCATCTGCTACTTTACTATGATCATTCGTAGCTGTTATCATGTTCGTCTCTTGTCTGTTTAAAAATCCTTTCTCTAGATTCGACGCTTGTTCTGAATCTGTCTGAAAGCCCAGCTCATCCGAAACAGACTTAAAAACTCTTTGAATACTTCTTTTAAACGGCACTCCCATGGTCGCAAGCACAATAGCAATAATACTTGCAACAATTGCATACTCAGCTACGGTTTGGGCTTTTTTTGTTTTCATTTAATCGCACCATTTTAAATTTTCTCAAAATTAATACATTTTACATCAAGGCTACCTAATTAAAAACTTCATATAAAAAATTCCAAAAAAATTATACTAAAAAATCAATCTGCAGCCGGCGCCTCATTGCTGGTTACGCCCACCGTTGTGGTTGAACTGCTTTGACTCCTATGTTGCCCCGAAACCCCATCAAAAAAAATATCAGAATCAGAATCACTTTCAACATCTGTTTGTTTTTCCTGATAATAAGGCTCATATTCAGCTTTTATTCCGCTATAAGATGTTCCCCCACGCAATTCATGAACCTCTTTAATCTCATCATCTAATGTCTCAAGCATATACGCCCTAGAATCGTTTACTCTTGCAGAAAACCCTCTTTGAAGAAAAATCGTCATTCCAGAAATTGCTAAAATAGCAAGCGTGATGACAATCGTGTATTCACCGACGGATTGCGCATTCTTTTCTCTACATTTTCTTAACAATTTCATTATCATTCTTTGCTTTGCC
The DNA here is from genome assembly GCA_029931885.1 of Candidatus Omnitrophota bacterium. The sequence goes on from JAOZRJ010000069.1 coordinate 3,974, forward strand.
TTTAGAACCTCTCCTCTCTAAAAAATACACTTTTCACTTAGCAATTACTTCTCAAAACTATTCAAAATCAATATAGGACTCCACGTCTTCCGTTGTTACTTCAGGTGCCGTAAGCACTGTATTAACTCCATCCTCATTAACAATTTCTCGAGTAGAGCTACTTGAACTCGTAACCTGATGATATATGGATTCTTCAGGATCAAACTGATGCGGACTGAGCTCATCTATCGATGTCTTAACATTTCCTGCAACGCTCCTTCGCAAATATACCTGAACACTCAACAGCGCTGCAATAACCATAACGGCCAGCACAATATACTCTAAAGTACTTTGTGCTTTTTTTTGTTTTATCCTTTTCAGTACCCCTCCTCTGTTTATCAGTCGCTAACAAACCACTCTATCTATTTTTTCCTATCAATCTTTTACAAAAACAAATCCACTATTAATAATTCTCTTGCACAATTCCACCCGAGCTATCAATCTCTGTTGTTGAAACCTTACTTACATTTGTTGATTCCTCTGCCAACAACTCTGTATTTGTTGTTCCTGCATTACTTACCTCTCTTGTGCTACTAAACGTATTTGTCGTTTTAGTATACGTTGTTCCAGCAGGATCATATTGTTCAGAACTTATGTCGTCAGAAGATGATTTTAACTTACCCATAACACCTCTTTTTAAGTACGTCTGTACGCTAAGCAAGGCTCCTATAATAACAACAGCCAACACAGCATATTCCAGAGTACTCTGCGCTGTTCTTTCTCGTATTTTTTGTAACATTTTTCTCTCCTTTTTTAAAAATTAACCTCTAGTAACTAGACATTTAATTTCAGTCCTAATCTCATCTGTTCAACTTTTCTACTCATCAATAGTCATACCAGATCCTGTTGTGCCAACATCATTATACGTAGATGCTGTATAGCCTCCTATCCCTCTTATTGTTTCTGAATCGGAAGCTAGTTGAGCTTGGGAATCATCAACACTATGTGTTTCCCCTGATGTTCTGTTACTCGCATAAGAACTCTCTTGATAATAAGGCTCATATTGACCTGTTGTGTAAGTCTCTCCTCCTGATAGCTCTCCAAAATCAGTCTCATCAACGAGATATTTCGTGGCGTCTTTAACTCTTGCCTGCAAGCCTCTTTGAGCAAATTTTTGCATGGCAATAATTGCGCCAACCACAAGCGCAATCAAAATCGCATACTCTGCGACATTTTGCGCTTTATTGTTTTTAAACATCCTTATCATTTCTTCCTCCTTTTTTATACTTTTTAAATTTTAACGCTTTTTTATTCCTCCCAAGTGCCTGATAGCTGGCCTCCTAGAACACTTATTCCATCGGACACGTCATTATAGGTTCCTTCAACCGTACTATAAAGCTTCCCTTCACTATCCGGTCTTAAAAATACAATCATAACCGCAATGATGGCTGTAACCAAAATAATGTATTCTAAGGTACTTTGTCCTTTTTTATTTCCTATTTTCATCTGTTTCCTCCTTCCTTAACTTTTATTAATTTAGTTCCTCTTCAATAGTTTTCTGAGCTCCCTGCATCGAGCGAATAGCATACGTACTCATCGCGATCATTGCAGCTGCCACCAGAGCAATGACGATAGAGTACTCTATTAAATTTTGTGCTTTATTGTTCAAAAAATAAGTTTTCACTTCGTTCTCCCGTGGCTTAAGAAATGCGAAAACATTTGGTTAGCAATTTTTTATTCTCTTTTCATATAAGAAAATAATGTATATTATAAATATACCATACCCGCCAAAAAAAATCTATTGTATTTCAGAAAATTTCAAAAAAGAAACAAAAAATTTTGTTTCCTTTTATATAAAATATATTTAATAAAATTGTGTAACAATGTTTTATTACAGGAGCTTACAAAAGAACCGAATGTTTTTTTGTGAAGATTTGACAGCGCTTTCATTAATTTTTCTTAAAATACTCTCTGTATTTTTCTTAAAATCTCTATCTTGTGGAGAAATAAGCTTTATATCAATAATATCATCTTTTTTATCAAAAGCTCCAAAAAGATCATAAACACGATTCTTTGTATCCACAAAAGACAATCCTTTATAATAATCTGAAAAAAAATGCTTTTTGCAATAATTATGAAGATTTGCCAAAAAAGGCTTAGTTAGGCTATTTAAAAAATTAGAATTAAAAGCTTTTCCTAAGACTTCCTCAACTTCTCTCTCGTCGAGAACAAAGCCTTTTTGGTCTGCTCCAAAAGTGGGTTCTATTTTAGAATTCATAAAATCTATAATCCCCTGCTGACAATATGGCCATTGATGTAAATATTCCGAAATAATTAATTGCGAATCCTTTTGTTCTTTAGTAATGTTTGTTATCAACACAAAAGGCGCCATATCTTCATCTTTAAAATTAAAAATAATAGCCCGAAAAAAAACAGAAGATTGAGTCAAGGGGTCTTTTCCTTCTAGGGACGTTTCATAAAAAAGACACTGTTTATTTAAAAAATCGATGGTACATTCGTTTTTTTCATAATCTTGTTGTTTTCGCTGAGTAAAGAGAGATTGGGTAGACGGCAAATGCACAATAAATAATCTTTTCTTATTAATAATAAAATCAAAGGATGAAAGAATTTCTTTTTGCGCGTTCACAAGATCAACACGTGTAATTTTTCTAGACCCCGAACCTTCAAACGCACAGGCCATATCATAAAAACAATTAGGAAGAACTTCGCCAAAAGGGAGGGTTCGCAGAATAATAGGACTTAAATTTGATATAATCTTTCTTGATAAAAAATCAAGAGATCTCGATAAAGAAAGAGAAAATCCAGAATGGACATTATCTTTTGTCCAAACAGAGTTCATTCTAACGTCTATTGCAAATTCTGTACCGTTTTCAAGGTAAAAATTAAAAAAAGCCGCCTCTGAAAATACCTGCACATATTCCAAAGATATTTGTTCTTGCTTCTTTTCTAAATTCTTTAATTTTATAACAGCTTGCTTAAGCACTTTTTCTTCTGGTTTCTGGTCAAATCCATGAATCTTCCACAATCCAACGTTACTATTAGCAAATATTTCTTGTTCATTTTGAACCCCAAAAATAGGCGCAAAAAGAAGAGCGCTAGCAATTTGATCAATATTTTCTACATTTTCAAATTCCTTATCCTCTTTTAAAATCTCAGAAAAAAAGAAACTATCAGAAAGCTCTTGTTCTGCTATCTTTAACAAAACAGAGCCTAAATGAGGAATTTGATTATATTCTTCTTTCTCCGGATGAGAAGCCTTTACAGGACACTCTTGCGGAGGCTCTTTTATTACAGATTCTTGAATCAAAACAGAAGTTGGAACATGAACAAAAAGCTCCTTTTTCCGCTCTTCAGGAATCTTAAATTTTTCCTGCTTCTTTTGTTTTTTTGATCTACGGCCAACAGGGCTACTCAACAAAAACGTCTTTAAAATATTACTTACCGATGATTTAGATATATTCTTTTGGAAAAACTGACTTGCCAGATCAGCAATCTTTCGACAGCTGAATTGAGAATTGATTTTCTTCTGCTGCAAGATATAATCAACTATTTCTTTTTTAAGCTTATATGTAACACCCATTTTGCCCCTTAGTCTAAAATCGCAATATCATCTATACAATGTCCAAAGTAAAATTGTCCAAAGTGTTTTTTTATTATATACCAATAATCATTCCAACGTCAAGACCAAAAACACGTCTTAATCATTTAAAAGAATAAGGCTAA
>JAOZRJ010000070.1 GCA_029931885.1 Candidatus Omnitrophota bacterium
AAGAAAATATTACTGAAGGCAATTTTTATTTTAGTTTTCAGCAAAGCGGTAAAACCAGAAAGCTTTTAGATCCTATCGTTCAGCCGACACGCATTTTTGGTAGATCTAAAGATTTTGTTTATCCAAAAGCATTTTTAGAGAATGGAAATTTTGAAGTTTTAGGTAAGCAGAAAACAAGCAATAAGACGCCATGCGCGATGAGCCTTGCAAAGGTTTCATTGGCTAGCAAAAAAGAGGTGTTGATTACTTCTTTGATAGGTCATATTCATAGTGCAAATCAGCTTAATAAGGTTGTAAAAAAGACTGTTGATGGGGGATATGTCGAGGAAAAGATAGCTAGAAGTCAGGAAGTAGTAAACGAAATCCGAAATTTTATGCTTACGAATAGTAATTCGAGTCAATTTGATTTATATTCAATGCAAACATTCTTAGATAATGTTTTGCGAGGTGGTTTACCGATTTCATTAAAGACAGAAGATGGAAGTGTTGTTTTTAATGTGTTTAGCCGTAAACATGGTGATCCTGAGCGTGATTATAATTATTTTGTGTTAAACCCTACGTTTTTATCTCAAGGAAATGGAAATTATCGAGATGTTAATCAGAATCGCAGAAATGATGTTTGGTTTAATCGCGATGTTAAAGATACAGGCATTATTAATTTCTTAAATTTGGTTCAAGCGGATGGATATAATCCTTTAGTCATAAAAGGTACCTCTTTCTTTCTTAAGAATTCTAAGCTTATAGATCAGTTGATAAAGCAATATGTGTGCGATAAACAAGCAGGGCAGATTGTCAAAGAATTATTAAAGAAAGATTTTCTTCCAGGTCAGCTGCTTAAAGTTATTTCTGAGAAAGACATTAAATTAAAAATAAAATTAAAATAATTTTTATTAAAAATTTTTTCTTGTTGTCACGTTCGTGAGCTTGCAAATCATGGTGAGGGTTTTTGGACAGATCACTGGACGTATAATTTAGATCTTATCGAAAGTTATCTTAGTATTTATCCAGAGCAATTAGGATGTTTACTTTTAGAAGATAAAGTGTTCAGTTTCTTTCATAATGATCACTATGTTTTACCTCGCAGACGTCGCTATGTATTAACTGATCGAGGAGCTCGTCAATATCAGTCTGTTGCAAGAATGGCTGAGGATATATTATCTGAGAAAAAAGATAATAAGCTTCGAACTGACAATGGACAAGGGGATGTTTATTATACGAATCTTGCAGCAAAGCTTTTGTGTATTGTTGCGAATAAGGCTGCTTCACTCGATCCTTCAGGGATTGGTATTGAAATGGAGGCTGATAAGCCAAATTGGTATGATGCTTTAAATGGTCTTCCTGGGCTTCTCGGTTCTTCTATTTCTGAGACCTTAGAATTAAAGCGTCTTTGTTTATTTTTGCTTGATTCTCTTACGAAAGTTGGTATTAGTAAAGATAGTTTTTTTGGCGTTTTTGAGGAGTTGGCTGATTTTCTTCTGAATATTCACGATATTTTGCGCAATGAATCCTATCCTTTGTCTTATTGGGAAAAAAGCAATGAGGCAAAAGAGAGATATCGACTTTCAGTTTTGCAAGGTATCAGCGGTAAAGAAAAACAAATTTCCGTTTCTAAGGTTAGGAAATTATTATCTTCAATTATTGCAAAAATTGATAAAGCTACAAAAATAGCTGAAGGGAAGAGAGGATTGCTATCCACTTACTTTAGCCATGAGATTACTCATTATAAAAAACTGGATGCAAAAAATGCTCAAGGTTTTTCTTTTGTCTTGCCGCTTGGCTTTGAAAAGCATGCCTTACCGCCATTTTTAGAAGGATTTGTTCATGCGCTTAGAGCTGAAAAGAGCCAATCAAAAGCGAAAGGATATTATCAGAAGGTAAAACAAAGCGAATTGTTTGATAAAAAATTAAAAATGTATAGGGTCAATGGCGATTTGTCTAAAGAATCATCAGAGATTGGACGAGCAAGGATTTTTCCTGCTGGATGGTTGGAGAATCAATCTATTTGGCTTCATATGGAATATAAATTTTTATTAGAGCTTTTGAGACGTGGACTTTATAAAGAATTTTATGAGAACTTAGAAAATACGTTAGTGCCATTCTTAGATCCTAATTTATATAGCCGAAGTATTCTGGAAAATTCTTCTTTTATTGTTAGCAGTGCTCATGAAGATCCTAAAAGTCATGGCCGTGGTTATGTAGCACGCTTAAGCGGATCTACAGCCGAATTTGTTCATATTTGGCTTTTTATGAATATTGGATTAAAACCATTCTTTCTTTCGCGAAAGAAAGAATTGCAGTTGGCTTTTAATCCAATTCTTGAAAAATCTCTTTTTACAACAAAGCCAACAACTATATCTTTTTTAGATAAAAATAAGAAACGCCATCAAATATTTTTACCGAAGAATACTTATGCGTTTAATTTTCTTGGATCAACATTAACGGTTTATCATAACCCAAAACGCATAGATACTTTTGACAAATCAAAGGCTAGGATTAAGAAGATTATTTTATCAAGGCTAGGTTCTAAGAAGAACATCGTGATTGATTCAGAAATTATTCCATCTCCTCATGCTCAGCGTGTTAGGGATGGAGAATTCTCTAGGATTGATATTTATTTTTAAGGATGCCCCGAATTATTTTTTTAAAAATTTTATTAAGATAAATTGATAATATTCATGCCCACAAGTAAAGGTTTATAAGATTAAAGGAGAGATGATATGGCAGAAAATAAAGATATTATGGTTATTAATGAAAAAGTTAAAAAAGAAAGTGCATTTCTTGATGGTATTATTTTTGAACTTGAAAAAATTATTGTTGGGCAAAAATATTTATTAGAACGCCTTTTGGTTTGTCTTTTGGCCAACGGTCATATTTTAATTGAAGGCGTGCCTGGACTTGCAAAAACAACGGCAGTTAAGGCGTTAGCTTCTGTAATTCAGGCAAAGTTTCAACGTTTGCAATTTACGCCCGATATGCTTCCAGCAGACTTAACTGGAACAGTTATATACGAACAAAAAATAGGAAATTTTAGCGTAAAAAAAGGTCCAATTTTTGCTAACATCATTCTTGCTGATGAAATTAATAGAGCTCCAGCTAAAGTTCAGAGTGCCTTGTTAGAGGCCATGCAAGAGCGGCAAGTAACGATCGGAGAAGAAACCTTAAAGCTTGATGATCCTTTTTTAGTTTTGGCAACGCAGAACCCAATTGAACAAGAAGGAACGTATCCTTTGCCAGAAGCTCAAGTAGACCGTTTTATGCTAAAAGTTAGCATTACTTATCCGAATAAAGAGGAAGAATATAAAATTTTAAAAAGGATGTCTTTTACTGATAAAAAAATTGAGGTGCAGAAAATAGTGAGTCCTCAGGATATCATCAGAGCGCGCAGTTTGGTTGATGAAATTTATATGGACGAAAAAATTGAACATTATATTGTTAATTTGATTGAAGCAACGCGCAAACCCGAAGAGCATAGTCTTGATGACCTTAAAGGCCTTATCCAATACGGAGCTTCTCCTCGCGCAACAATCTATTTAGCCGTTGCTGCCAAAGCCTATGCGTTTATCCAAAGACGCGGATACGTCACTCCCCAGGATGTGAAATCCATAGGTCTTGATGTTTTGAGGCATCGTGTTATCCCAAGCTATGAAGCCGAAGCTGAAGAAAAAACATCAGAAGATATTATTAAAAGAATATTTGAAGAAGTCGAAGTTCCTTAAATTAAATATTTATCATGATTTCAAAAGAGATATTTGAAAAAGTTCGGCGTATCGAAATTACAACATCGCGTCTCGTTAATGACGTTTTTGCTGGGGCTTACCATAGCGTTTTTAAGGGTCGTGGAATGGAGTTTGATGAGGTACGGGAATATCAGCCCGGAGACGATATTCGCATTATTGACTGGAATGTTACAGCGCGCACCGGGAAAGCGTATGTGAAAAAATTTGTTGAAGAACGTGAACTCACTGTCATGTTGTTGGTTGATGTATCAAGATCATGTCAGTTTGCAAGCGTTAATGAATTAAAGAGTAAGCTAGCCGCAGAAATTGCTGCGGTTTTGGCATTTTCCGCTATTCGTAACAATGATAAAGTAGGTCTTGTTATTTTTACTGATAGAATCGAAAAATTTATTCCGCCCCGTAAAGGGATTCGTCATGTGTTAAGAGTTATCCGCGAGGTTCTATATTTTAAACCTGAAGGGAAAGGAACGAATATTTCTTTAAGTTTAGAATATTTAAGTAAGGTAATTACTCGTCGCGCTGTTTCATTTGCTATTTCCGATTTTTTTGAAAATAATACCGCAGAAAATTTTAAAAAAAGCTTAACTATTGCGAATAAAAAACATGATATCGTGGCAATTACTTTAAACGATCCTAAAGAAAGCAATTTGCCGGACTGCGGACTTTTGCGGCTTGAAGACTCCGAAACACAACAAGAAGTTTTAATAGATACAAGCAGTTTTGCGGTGCGTCATCAATATCAAAAGAATGCGCAAAACAGAATGGCAGAAAGACAAAAATTATTTGCTTCCTGCAGTGTTGATCATGTTGATATTTCAACAGATCAGCCTTACGCAAAAGAACTTGTAAAGTTTTTTACTAAAAGGAAAAAACGTTTTCATTAAAATGATATTTATTAATAATTGTTTTGCCCAGGAATCCGAAGGTTTGCGTGATATCAAATCACCTGTTGATTTTTCTCCAAATTATTTGTTGGTGTATAGTTTCTTTTTTATTCTTTTATGTTTAGGCGTATTTTTTCTAGTGCGTTTTTTTATGAAGAAATGGTCCAGGCAAAAAAGAATACAAGCTCCCAATAAACTACCGCATGAAATTGCTTATGAAAGGCTTGAAGAATTAAAGCGCGCCAATTTTCCTGCCCAGGGAAAAATCAAACAATATTATATTGTACTTTCTGATATTGTCCGAAGATATCTTGAGGATCAATTTTTGATCAAGGCTCCAGAAATGACAACCGAGGAATTTTTATATTCTTTGAATCAAGTCTCGTCATCTGCTGCATCTTGCCGAATATTTTTAAAAGATTTTTTAGATTCTTGCGATTTGGTAAAATTTGCAAAGTATGGCCCTGGCCCGGATGAAATTGAAAAAAGTTTTTGCCTTGCAAAAAAACTTATTGATGAAACAAGGCAGGTAGAAGATGGAATTTAAAAGTCCTTGGATTTTTATTTTGCTTCCTATTCTTTTATTTTTGGTTTATTTTTTTCAGAAAAAAGGAAAAGAGCCATCTTTTAGATTCTCATCGGCATCGCTTTGGAAAGGGATTGAATCCGGCTGGAAAGTTTGGCTTGGAACGCATGTTGTTTTTTTAAGGATGATTTGTGTTTTCTTTTTTGTTTGCGCACTTGCCGGGCCGCGGCTTGTCTTGGAAGAACGCCGGTATAAGGCTGAAGGGATTGATATTGTTCTTGCGATTGATGTCTCGGGAAGTATGGCTGCAGAAGATTTTAAGATTGACGGAAAAAGGCATAATCGTCTTTATGTTGTTAAAAAAGTTGTTCGGGATTTTATTGAAGAAAGAAAAAATGATCGCATTGGAATGGTTACCTTCGCACGTTTTGCCTATACGGTTTGCCCGTTAACATTTGATCAGGATTGGCTTATTCATAATCTAGAGCGTATTCGTTTTGGACTCATGGAGGACGGCACGGCTGTTGGTTCTGCGATTGCTTCGTCGGTTGCACGCCAGGAAGATAGTAAGGCTAAGAGTAAAGTTATTATTTTGTTAACAGATGGTGTTAATAATGCTGGAAAAATTGATCCTGTTTCTGCCGCTGAAATGGCCAAGGCATTTAACATTCGTATTTATACTATAGGTGCAGGAACAAAGGGTCCTGTGCCTTTTCCGGTTAAAGATTTTTGGGGCCGCACAGTTTATCAGGATGTTGAGATTAACCTAGATGATCAAACATTAAAGAAAGTTGCAAAAATAACAGGTGGAAAGTTTTTTCGAGCGATGGACACAGAATCCTTAAAATTAATTTATCAGGAAATTAACCGTTTAGAAAAAACAGAAATTCAGCAAACGGGATATCGGGAGTACCGACAGTTTTTTTGGATATTTCTATCTTTGGCGTTATTTGCCTTGCTTTTAGAAATTATTTTAACAAACACTATTATATTAAAAGTTCCTTAAATGAAATTTGCACAACCGCAATTAATAAATTTATTATGGCCTGTTCTTCTGCTGGCTTTGTTTTTATGGTGGGGCCTTGGCCGCAAAAAAGAAATCATGAAACGATTTGTTGCAGAGAATTTGTTTAAGGATATTGCATCGAACCGTCATTTGCAAAATGAGATTTTAAAGAAAGTTTTTCTTGTGTTTGTTTTTTTCTTCTCTGTTATCGCATTTGCACGACCACAATGGGGATTTAAATGGCACGAAGTTAAACGGCAGGGACTTGATATTATTATTGCAATTGACGTTTCGAAAAGTATGTTAGCCGATGATGTTAAGCCAAATCGGTTAGAACGCGCTAAATTAGCTGTACGGGATCTCATTAAGAAATTAAAAGGCGATCGACTGGGACTCGTGGCATTTTCAGGATCTTCATTTTTGGCATGTCCTTTAACATCAGATTACGGCGGATTTGTTTTGGCTTTAGATGATTTAAGCTCAAAAACAATTTCTAGGGGTGGCACTTCATTATCAAGCGCGATACAGCAATCTATAAAAGGATATGAAAAAATTCCAAGCCAATATAAGATTGTTGTTATCATTACAGATGGAGAAAATCTTGAGGGTGATCCTATCGCGGCTGCAGAGAATGCGAAAAGAGCAGGAATTAAGATTTTTTGTATCGGAATTGGAACAAGCGAAGGTGAACTTATTCGATTTAAAAATGATAAAGGTGAATATGAATTCTTAAAAGACAACCAAGGTAACTTTGTAAAATCTCGGCTTGATGAAAACATTTTAAAGCGGATTGCTCTAATGACAGGTGGCGCATATGTGCGCTCGCAAGGTGCGGAGTTTGGCTTAGACTATATTTATGAAAAGCGGTTATCAAGAATGGAAAAACGGGATATTGAAAGTAAAATGAGAAAGCAATATACTGAACGATTTCAGATTCCTTTGGCCATTGCACTTATGTTATTAATTTTTGAATCCATGATTTCATCAAGAAAACGAATATGAAAAGAATTATTTTAACTTTATGCATCGTAATTTTTACCGTGCCTCCGTGCTTGGCATCCAAGGCGTCAGATGTCAAGCACGGAAATCAGCATTATTTTAAGGAGCAATACCGTGAGGCTGAAGAATATTATCAGAAGGCATTGAATAAAGATTTGGATTCTGATATTGTTAATTTTAATATGGGTACAGCGCTTTATCAGCAAGATGAATATAAAAAAGCACAAGAACATTTTCAAAAGGTTCTTTTAACAGAAAATAAAGCATTGCAGAATAAGGCGTTTTACAATTTAGGCAATAGTTTATACCGTGATGGCATTAGTTATGAAAAAAGCAATTTATCTTTTGCTATTCAATCTTTGGAAAAAAGCCTTTCGTTCTATAAAAAAGTTATGGTCGGCGATTCCGAAGATGAGGATGCAAAATATAATTATAATTTTGTAAAAAAAGAACTTGAACGCTTAAAGGAAAAGTCGGAAAATCAAAAGAATAAAACATGTCCATTGCCGAAAGATCAAAA
>JAOZRJ010000071.1 GCA_029931885.1 Candidatus Omnitrophota bacterium
GTGTATTTGAGAAAGAATTTTAAGAAAGACAAAAAGAGCAGCATTATTACTTGATTCATGTTGAGAAGTTCCAGATGGCTGAATATTTTATTCGCCTTCGCAAGAAGATAAAGAAGATTCCGATCATAATAGATTTATGGGCCTGCGGACTTATGGGGGCATGGTACGAAGTTGTTTATGCAAAGGACTTAGTAGGGAAGTTTATTCGGTTAACGCGACTTGTAAGGTTTGCCATAGCAGACTATAGGCACTATCGCGCGTTTGAGTATTTTATGGTTGTTTCTAGCGAGGCTCGGCAATATATTCTAAAAAGATATCCAGAAAAGAAAGTTTTGGTAACTCCAAATGGCATAGACACACCAGAACCAAAAGAGGTAGAGATACAAGAGAATAGTATTATATATACAGGGGACATGTCTTTTTTTCCAAATATTGATGCAGTAAAATATTTTGTAAAAGATATATTTCCTAAAGTAAAACAAAAGATTAAAGATGCGAAGTTTTATATAGTTGGAATAAATCCTGTTCAGGAAGTTAGGGATTTGGCAGAAAATGATTCTTCAATCGTGGTAACTGGCTATGTGGATGATGTGAGAGAGTATTTGTATAAATCTAAAGTATATGTTTGTCCTTTACGTAGCGGAAGTGGTATTAGAACTAAGGTGCTAGAGGTTTTTAGTTGTAAAAAGCCAGTTGTAATTACTCCTATGGCCTTAGAAGGAATAACGGCGCAACACAATAAAGAAGTTATGATTGCTGATGACCCTAAAGATTTTGCGCAGCATGTTATTGCTCTTCTAGAAGATGATAATTTGCGCGTTAATTTAGGCGAAAAGGCATATGATTTAGTTGTTAACGAATACAATTGGCATAAGATTTCAGAAGACGTTAAAGATTATTACATAAAAATGAAAGAAAATTGTTTATGAAATACTCTATAGTTGTTATTTCGAAAGATAGACGTGATTGGCTAGAGAGGTGTCTAGAAAACTTGAAGAAAATAGAACAGAAGCCGCAAATAATTCTTGTAGAAGCCTCTGATGGAGATGATCCGGTAAATATTGAAGGGATTAAATATATTAAGATTCCTGCAGATGAGGGAGGCTTCTCTAAGCAGCGTAATTTGGGCGTAGAAAATTCAGACGGAGAATATATAATATTTTCAGATGACGACGTTGAAATAACCCCGCAGTGGTATGATAAGTTGATATCTTTGATAGAAGCAAATTCTAACCTTCTTGGAACTGCTGGAGCAGTTTTTCCATTAAGGCCAAATATTGTTGGTTTTTGCGAGGGAGTTCTAGGGCATCCTGCTGGCGGTTTTAAGCTTCATAATAGGGCTGATAGTAAGCCGTTGCCTCTAAATCAAATCTCAACATGTAATACAATTATAAAGAAATCTGTGATTAAGGAAGCTGGAGATTTTGATCCAAGAAATAAATATGGATCAGAAGATACAGATATTTCTATTAGGATTATTGAGAAGTTTGGAGAAAAAGGCTTTTTGTTTAATCCGGATGCCCTTGTGTATCATTTACCACGAAATAGCATAAGAAAGATAATTCCCTGGTATGTAAGAAGAGGAAAGGCTGATGCAGATCTTTTCTTAAAGCATACAGTACATGTAGGTTATTTATTAAAAACATTGATTTTGTTAAAGATTATACCTTTTATTATTTTAAGTTTTATTTTTAAGACTCCATATATTTTACTCGTGGCATTTCTTTTTTGGTATGCATTGCAATTAAAAAGATCTAAGTTTATGTGGAAGTATTTTAAATATTATAATTTTAGCAAGATTAAACAAAGGGTAACTTATTGTGTATTTCCGCTTATTAAATTAATAGCTGATGTTATGTTTGATTTTGGACGAATAATTCGAGTAATAAGATTCCATGAAGAATAAAATCTTATATTGCGATACTCCGTTAGACCCTCCTGGTGGAGGACAATTTAGCCTGCTAATAATTCTTAGGAATATTAATCAAGATAAATTTGAGCCTTTGGTTTTTATTCCAAGGGAGGGAGAATTTGCCAAATGGCTTAAGCAGGAATCAATAGCATTTCATATTGTTTCTATAGGACAGTTATATTTACAGATAAGGCGAGAACGACCAGCTATTATTCATTGCAATTCCGCAACGACCAAATATACATTTCTTGCAGCGCTTATTGCAAAGATTTTTAAGATTCCTTTTGTGTGGCATGTTAGGGTCGTTAAGTCTGGGGGTTGGAGAGATAGAGTTATTGCAAGGTTATCGACTAAGATTATTGTTATATCAGATGCCGTAAAGAGAAAGTTTTCCTGGGTTAAAGATAACAATAAGGTAATTAAGATTTTTAATGCTGTCGATAAAAAAGTTTTTGAAAGTGGTTTAGATGTAAATTATTTAAGACGAGAGTTCAATATTGCTGAAGATTGCAAAATAGTAGGCGTATTTTCTCGACTAGCTCCTTGGAAAGGACACATGTTATTTCTTGATGCAGCAAAAAAACTTAAAGAAAAGATTGGTAATATTAAGTTTCTTATTGTTGGAGAGGGTGACGGAGAGTATAAAAAACAATTGGTAGCTTGTGTTGAAGAAAAAGGAATAAGACGGGATGTAATATTTGCAGGTTTTCGAAAAGATGTTCCCCGATTAATGAACTTGTGCGATGTTATTGTAAACCCTTCTATTGAGCCTGAACCATTTGGCCGCACGATTATTGAAGCTATGTCCTGTGGAGCGCCAGTTGTTGCTACAAATATGGGTGGGCCTAAGGAAATTATTAACGACGGTGAAGATGGCTTTCTTGTTTCGTTACTTGATGAAACTATGGCTGAAAAAATATGGTCTTTACTTATAGATAGTGATTTATATGATCGTATTTCAGGAAAGGCTTTAGATAAAATTGGGAATATTTTTTCAGTTGAACATCAAATGGCGCAATTGCATAAGATTTATGAAGAGCTTATTTCTGGAGGGTGCAAGTGAAACATTTGTCTTGTAATATATGCGGCTCTAATCAAACAAAAGTGATTCAAAAGGCAGAAGCGCCGCTAAATGTTGTGAAATGCCAAGAGTGTAATTTTGTGTATGTTTCTCCTCAGCCGGACTTAGACATGTTATGTAGGCATTATGATGAGCAGGATTATTATGAAGATTGGATTAAGAAACAAATGCCAAAAAGAATATTGATGTGGAAGGAACGATTTAAGGACCTAAGGCAATATAGGCCGTCGGGTAGACTCTTAGATGTTGGATGTGGAATTGGAACATTCTTAAACATTGCAAAATCTGGAGGATTTGATGTCCAGGGAACAGAGATCTCTGGGTATGCATCAAAATACGCTCAAGAAAAATATGGATTTCCGGTTTTTAAGGGTACATTAGAAGGTGCAGGATTTGATTCAGAGTCATTTGATGTTGTTACTATTTGGCATGTTTTAGAGCATGTATCAAATCCGAAGTCTACTATTGCAGAAATTTATCGTTTGTTAAAGCCAAATGGTTTGCTTGTTATTGCTGTTCCTAATGTTGATAACTTTTTAATGCAAACATTGTATCGGTTAGTTAAAAGAAAAGAACTTAAATATTTCTCTATAGAAGATAAAGAACTTCATCTTTATCATTTTTCAGAGAAAACGTTAAGGGTTGTTTTAGAATCTGCTGGGTTTTCTATTGTTAGGGCAGGCATTGATGTTAATGCTGTTCAATTATCAAAACAGATAATTGATTTATTAAGCGTTGGGATTTATGCTCTTACAAGAAAAAACTTTGGAAACGCAATTAAAATATTTTCAGTTAAGAAATAGGAATTAAATGCGAATAGGGATTGATATTAGAGAACTTGAAAAAGGTAAGTTTACCGGCATTGGCCGGTATTTGAGGCATTTTCTTGAATATGTCGGCGAAAATGATAAGGAAAATGAATATATTCTTTTTGGTAATCAGAAAACAGAATATTCGGATGCATTTCGTAATCAGAAGTTAGAGATTATCAAAGAAAATATAACAACTATTTGGGATCAGATTTTATTGCCTATAGCTATAAAGAGAGCAAGGGTAGATGTTTTTTTGACTCCGTATTTTAAAGCTCCATTATTTTGTCCTTCGAAGCTAGTTGTTATTATAAATGATTTAATTCCTTTGCTTGTTGATGAATATAGAAGTAGAAGATATTTCTTAAGAAGGATTTATTTTAAATGTTTGACAAAGATAACAGTTAAGAGAGCAGATCATTTGATGACGATTTCTCATTGCACAAAAAAAGATTTAATGAGGATTTTTAAGGTGCCAGAGGAGAAGATTGATGTTATGACCCTTGCAGTAGAAGATGTTTATCGGATTATTAATGAAGGGCTGGAAGAAAGTAGTTTAAAATATGGTATTACAGAGAAATTTATTTTTTATGCGGGGAACTTTAAACCGCATAAAAATGTAAATATGCTGATTGAGGCGTATGTTAAACTGCCTAAGAATATTCAGGATGAATATAAATTGGTTATTGGAGGCAAGAAAGATGAGAATTGTTTGCGACTGAAGGAGAGCGTTTGCGAAAAAAGTATAGATGAGCGTGTTATTTTCACTGATTATATTGAAGAAGGTGAATTGCCGCATCTTTATAATGCAGCATCTATTTTTGTTTTCCCTTCTCTATATGAAGGATTTGGACTTCCAGCCTTAGAAGCTATGGCGTGTGGGACTCCAGTAATTACTTCTAATGTAAGTTCTTTGCCGGAGATCGCCGGTGATGCTGCGATATTAATTAATCCGCATAATGTTTGCGAGATAGCAGATGCTATAAATCGAATTTTGATTGATAAAAGTCTTCAGGATTCTTTGATTCAAAAGGGATTGGATAGAGCAAGAGAGTTTACGAAAGAAAAGATGTCTAAGCAAATTCTTGCAGTAATAAATAAGGTTTGCCTAAAATGAAACAAATGGATATAGGAAAAATAAATAAAGTACTTGTTGTTATGTTAGGCGGAATTGGCAATATGATTCTTTTGATGCCGGCGCTTAGAGCATTACGAGAAGAACTTCCAGGAAAAGAAATTATTTTAATGACCGGAGAACCCGAAGTTGAAAGAATTGCAGGGGCGCATAATCTTTTTGATAAAGTTGTTTTACATGATCGCCGAGTCAAGCAAAGCTTGTTAAACAAGATTCAATTTATAAAGAGCGTAAGAGATGAAAAAATTGATTTGGCTATTGTGTCTAGCGGAACGAATGCATTTTTAGGAAGTCTTTTTACGTTTTTAATGGGAATTCCTAACAGAGTTGGTGAAGATATTAACGGTCGAGGGTTTTTGTATACAGTTAAATCAAATTATGACGAGAATGAGAATGAATTAGATGGAACGTTGAGGCTTCTTAAGGCAACAGGATTAAGAGCCGAGAACCGCGATACGTTTTTATCAGTGCTTGAAGGCGACAAAGAAAAAGTTGATCAATTCTTGTTGGAAAATGGCATTGCGCAAACAGATTTGCTAATCGGAATGCATACTGGTTCAGGTTTGAAGCAAAGAGATGAAAAAAGATGGCCAAAAGAAAGGTTTGCTCGTCTTGGCGATGAATTGATTAATCGGCACAATGCCAAGATTGTGTTAACCGGCAGTTCCGGAGAAGCTGATTTAACTAAGGAAATTTCAGGGTTAATAAAAGGTTCTGTGTTTTCAGCAGCTGGTAAGATGGATATTACAGAAACAGCTGCTCTTATTAAGCGATGCCGGTTATTTATAAGCAATGATAGCGGGGTCGCTCATATTGCTGCTGCCTTGGGAGTTCCTCTTGTTGTCCTTTTTGGACCAACGGATATAAAAAGAATATGCCCGCAAGGAAAAAATGTATATGTGGTGAAGAAGGATCTGGTTGAGGATGATAATGGTTTAGTGGCGAAAGTTAAGCGAAACGATTCTTTAAAAGATATAGAAGTGGAAGATGTTCTAAATGTTACTGAAAATTTGATTAAAAATGAGAAAACAGAGATGGCAAAGACTTTGTCAAAAGGCTCAAAAATTAAAGCATTACATATCATAACGAGGCTGGATGCTGGAGGGTCTTCAACAAATACGCTTGAGACGGTTGTCCGATTGGACCGAGATAAATATGATGTTACTCTTATTATTGGGAAAACATTTGATCCACATGCAGAAGTAGAGCGTTTTGTCAAAGAGCATAATATTAAGTGTATTGTAATTGATATTCTTAGACGAAATATTCATCCTTTAAAAGATGTTCGATCTTTTTTCAGGTTGCTTAAGATTATATGGAAAGGGCAGTTTGATATTGTTCATACGCATTCTTCCAAGGCAGGTATTTTGGGGCGATGGGCAGCATGGCTGGCTCGTGTTCCAATTATTATTCATACACCGCATGGACATATTTTTTATGGATATTATGGCAAGGATTTAACACAGGTTTTTGTATTGATGGAGAGGATTACAGCTAAGATCACAGATAAGATTATTACTTTAACTGCGCGCGGGAAAGAAGAGCATGTTCAATTTAATATTGCGAATGTAGATAAATTTCTTCCTATTTATAGCGGGATTGATATTAATTATTTTAGTAATCCTAAAGTTTCTTCTGGCGAAAAGAGAAAAGAGCTTGGGATTCCTTTAGATTCTGTTGTTTTTGGTGCAGTGGCAAGACTTGATCCAGTAAAAGGCAATGATTTTTTAATTGAGGCCATGGCTCAGGTAGTTAAACAATTCTCTAACGCGCGATTAATTATTGCCGGAGATGGGTCGCAAAGAGGTCTTTTGGAGGGGAGGATAAAAGAATTAGGCATTGAAGAGAATGTTCTTCTTCTTGGATTTAGAAAAGACATTCCTGAGATATTACAGATGATAGATGTATTTGTTTTAGCATCTTTAAATGAAGGAATGGGTCGTGTTATTTTAGAGGCAATGGCCTGCGAGAAGCCGATTGTAGCAACGAGAGTAGGTGGAATTCCGGAATTGGTAGAACATGGCAAGCAAGGTTTTTTAGTTGAGCCGGCCGAGCCATCAAGTCTTTCTCAGGCTATGCTTGAATTGGCTGTAGATGGTGAAAAGAGAAAGTTTTTTGGCACTAATGGAAAGAGAAAGGTAAGCGAGATGTTTAGCATTGAGAAGATGATTAAGGATATTGAAGCTTTATATGAAGATTTGCTGGAGAGTAAAAAATGATCGTAGGGATTCACCAACCACAATATTTGCCATGGATGGGATATTTTGATAAAATTAATAAATCTGATACGTTTATCTTGTTAGATAATGTTCAGTTTAAGAAGAATGAATGGCAGAATAGGAATAAGATAAGAAACCCCAAGGGGTGGGAATGGCTAACTGTTCCTGTTCTGCATGATTTTGGGCAGAAGATTTCTAAAGTAAAGATTAATAATCAAGTGAAGTGGAGAAAGAATCATCTTCAGGCTATTATTCTAAATTATAAGAAAGCTTTGTTCTTTAAGGATTATATTGGGCATTTTGAGGAAATTTATAATCAAGAATGGAAGTGCCTTGGTGATATAAATATTTGTATTATAGAAAAAGTAGTAGAACTGCTTGGAATTGAAACAAAAATTATTAGGGCTTCAAATTGTGAAGCCGAAGATGAGAAGACGCAAAGACTCATTGATTTATGTAGGGGCGAGAGGGCAGACACATATCTTTCTGGG
>JAOZRJ010000270.1 GCA_029931885.1 Candidatus Omnitrophota bacterium
TAGGTATTATTTTCAATCAAGTTATGAAACAGCTGAGATTAATGAAAGAGAAATTCGTCATATTGCATTGGTTTCTGGTGTTCTGGGAACAGCTATTGTTCAGGATTTAATGCAGAAGGAACAATTGGTTAATTTATTTGAAGGAGTTTTAGAACCGGGAGTAGTGAGAAGAAGATTAGAACGTGGGGATGACTTAATTGTTGAGCTTTTAAAAGCGGATAGAAATATTAATAATAAATTTGAAGATATTAGACTTACGGTTGAATGGGCTTTAAAGAGGCTTAAGGAGAAAAGAACTGAGAATCAAGTTAAGGAAGTTGTAAGTAATGGTTCTACAAATGTTAGTTTTAAAGAAATGGTAGAAGAAAAACTTCAGGAATTATTAGGAAAAGATAAATTTAAGATTCGGATGGATATGCCGGAAGCTCTAATTAAATTAACGGTTAAGGAAGATTTTACTTTAAAATTTGCTTTAGAAGAGATTATTCGAAACATTGCGGAGCATGCAAACATATCTGAGGCGAATAATGAAGTCGTTATTGAGGCTGTCCAAAATCAAGAAAATTTGGTTCTTTCAATTGAGAATTCAGGATATTTTCTTTACGAAGATTTAAAAGATAAAGTGGCCAAAGAGATCTCAGAAGAGGGTAGTCTTCTTTATAAGAATGAATATGGAGAGCATACTTTATTGAACGAAGATATATTAGAATTGTTTGATGATTATTCTGGCCCAGAGAGAATCAAATTCCTTAATAAAATATTAAGAGGCAATCAAATTGAATTAGTGAAGAATGTTGCAGATGTTGATATTTCGGAAAGAGAGTTGCCCTTTGTTAATGGTTTAGGCTTTTTAGGTGTTGGTTTATATGTCGCTCGTCAAAAGATTCGTAGTGAGTTTAAAGGAGATATGACCTTAGTTTCTGATCAAAAAGCTAATAAGACAATCGCTCAAATTGTTTTGCCATTAAATGTTTTTCTTCCTGAAGAATCTTTTGATTCTGTAAATTTTAGTTTACAAAAAATTAATGATTTGAGCCCAGAAAGTTTGGATCGACTTATTCGAAAGGGGTTTAAAGAAAATAGAATCAGGTATGAATCTTCATTTTTAGAATGGGATCAGTATGAAACAGATAAAAAGAAAATCATGTTTTCAGGGGTTGTGCATTTGCGAAAGAAAGATGGCGAATGGAAAGTTTTATATGGACAAAGAGGTGCTAAAGCAAGTGATTTTAATGGTACTTTTTCTGTGCCAGGAGGGAAAACAGATCAGCCTCGTGACATTACATATGAGACGGAAAAGCAAATTCAAGAATTGTTAAGTTTAGGACTTTTATCTGAAACAGATATGAATTATTCTAATCAAGGTTTAAAGGAAACAGTTGCAGGGGCAGCCGCAAGAGAAGACTATGAAGAAGTGAATCTTAAATTTAATATTAGCGATTTTTCAGGGAGAATTAGTGATTTTTATGGAAATGAGAAGAATATACTCGTTAATCTTTTTGTTCGCATTGATAAAGAAACTGATCCTGAACCTCAAGAGACAAAAGAGTATGGGAGGTTTAAATGGATTCCTGCGAAATTATTTGTTGAGACCAGAGAAGATGAATTAATTTCAAAGTTAACTAAATATTTGAGAAGAGAAACGCCAAACGCAGAATTAATGATCGGATATAAACGAAATAAGGGAGTGCATTATATTCAAAGTTTTTTAAGGCAAGTAATAGATGTTTTAAATGAAGATAATTCTATGGCGACTAAAGGGGGGATTGATTTAAATCCTCAGAATATTGATATGCAAATTAATAATGAAAATTCAAGAATTCAGTTCCCACCTTTTGAGAAATTGATTGAATTGGAAGCGATTAAAGGATTTAAGCCAGTTCTGTTAGATGTAACACCTATCAGTAATATTCCGCAGCTTTTAGGTCTTCAATAATCTAGTCTAGATATTTTTATTAAATAATTAAATAGTATTTGAAGAATTTTGGAACTTTTTTCATTCTTTAAGCTCTAAAAAGACAAAGGAGGGTGAGAAAATGAAAAAAATAATTATTTTT
>JAOZRJ010000072.1:0-5249 GCA_029931885.1 Candidatus Omnitrophota bacterium
AGATATTACTTCAGAAACAAGAAAAGTTATTTTAGCTGAGACGATCATTCGGATGATTGTTTCTGAGCAAAAACAAAGACCATCTGAAGAAGTAAACATCGAAAAGAAAGATGAAAGCGGATTCAGCGTTGATCCTTTGGCTAGAACAATAGAGCTGATTTTATATGATATTTTAGAAAAGAGCATATTGAATAAAACATGTCTAACTAAAAGCTTGCCTTTCGAGTTAAGAACAGAAGTAGAGATGTCGCTAAAAGCCAGCTTCTTTAAGCCTGTTAATAAACGCGCTCATAAAGTAGTTGAAGTTTTTAAATTATTAAAAGGTAGGTTAACAGAAGAGATATCTAAAAGCATTTTCTTGCGCAAAGTAGGACAAGAAGAGAATAAAAATATTTATCATGTTAATAAAGAGCCTACAGAGATCACGCTTTGGGATATACGTTCAGAATCAAATGCCTTTGTTGGTGCGGATATTAATGAAGATGTATCTAGAGCATTTAAAAATAGATTAATTGATCTTTTCCGTGAAAATCCTCGAAGAATAAACCCTGAAGCAATGTTAACTATAACACATATCGGGGACTCAGAGATTTTTGAAAAGATGATAAAAACGATTGAACCTCTGTTTTTTGATTTTAATAGAATTCCTAAGAGATTTATTCTTAGAGGAAATAATGATGATTGGAAAGATCTTGGTTCGTATTTTTCAAAGATAGCAGCGGAGAATAAGGGAAAGAATGGATTTATCATGGGAGAAAATGTTTATGATGATTTTTCTTTACATGGAGCATTCAGTTCTAATGTTCAAAAAGGAATAAAAGCCTCTGGAGATATTGTTGTGCTGACGGGTACTTTGATAGATGTTTGCGTTTATCATTCTTTTTATGAGGTTTTGAGAGCAAAGGCAAAAGATGGTAAGCGTGTGATATGTTTTATTCCTACTCAGGGAACAAATATTATCAGAGGATTTGAACAAAGCTTTGACAGTGCTTATGAAACATATTTAACAAAACTTGAAATTGAAATGTATGGTAGATATGAGATTTATGATTTTGTTAAGGGAAGAGTTGTAAAGTTCAGTGACGGAATACCGCAGGTAACACTAGTATGGGTTAAGACAGCAGAAGAAGTAAGTAAGTGGCTGGATGTGATAAGCGGTTGTGAAAAGTTAATTGCTCCTGCACAAAAAGCACCATTAGGAATTGCTGCTGATACAGCTCTTGCACAGATGTATCAAGACAGAAGTCAAAGTTTCAAGCTTTCATTTGTTACTTTGATTTTAGGGTTTGTTTTCTTTGGAGGATATTGGGGTGTTGCGTTTATTACAGCTCTTATTTTACTTGGGAAAGGAAATCCATTCAGAGGAGCAAGTGTTTGGGTAGGCGGCATTGTTATTCCTTTTGCAGAGGAAGCATCAATGGTGATTGAATATGTATGGACGCAATTTAAAGGAATTGTGGACTATAGATATAGGGAAGATTTTGGCAGTTATTATGTTCGTGAATTTAAGAGAAGGCATGAAAAGGCAATATTCCTTGGAAGCAGTCATGAATTTGTTACTAGAGAAGAGACAACAATTGCACAATGGACGTTATACCAGAAACAGATAGAACTCTTAGCAGGTGCATTAGTTAAGCCTTATAAGTTCTTACTATTTTCAACTTTGACAGCTTTATCTTTGTCCTTAGGAACAATTATAGGAATTAACACTCATTATCCATCTTATGGCTTCGTGGGATATTCATTCGCATCGATTCTTATGATCATACCTATTGTTTCTTTTACAACATTTTCTGCGTTAATTCACAGTATGTATAACTTGAGGATTTTATTATCAAAAGATTTATCTCTTCCTTTAGGTGTAGGAGGTATCGGAGGAGTTGGAGGATCAGACGGAAGCAATCCTTACAATATCCCAAGAGCGGTTGCGAAGACATCTTTCATAAAGGGAATTACAAAATTATTTGAAAATAAAGATGTAAGGGGCATGTCATGGAAGTTAATTAATGCTCACAATGTTCGATTTATAAAAGAGAATATTGACCACATGACAGACAGGATTATCAGTAATCCAGTCCTTTATTCTCAATTATGGCCTATCATTGCGTTTATGATAGAAGCCCTTGGCGCTGAAAAAGGAAAATATACAGGAGATAATTTAGAGAAACTAAAAGATATAGAAGCTTATTTGGTTGCTAAGCAATTAGCAATAGAAGCAAATAAAATTCAAGAACCATCTGCTGCAAGTAATTCCACAGAGCATAGAGATATAGCTAAAGAAGGATTTCAAGATCCACTCACAGAAACATATCGTCAAAATATTAAACCAAAGACAAAATCACAAGTTACTGCTAATCAAGTTATTGAAGCTTATAAAAAGCAGGCAGGCCTAGAAACTAAAGGTGATGATAGTTCTGTCTTTAGAGTAATTGATAGAAAAGGGTGGGGATATAGCATTGATATTGCCAAAGGATTATTTGATTCAATGAATATTAATGATGAAGGATTAAAACAAGTTGTGGAAATTCCTCAAGTAAAACAATCTCTCGATAAATCTTCAATCAAGACATATGAAGAGACAAAAGAAACAGTGCATACGCTTATTAGCAGATTGTTAGCTCAGATAAAGAATGAAATTATTTCTGAAGGAAGTTTTAGGGAAAAAGATTTTGATGTTGATGTAATTGTTAAATTTGATATGAAAAAGGCAGCTTCATTCGTTTTCTCTAAAGCTAAAAATGGTAGACATCAAATTAACCTTAATTGGCATAGTTTTAAGAATGGAGATTTCTTATACATTGCCGTTAAGCATGAATTGATGGACATTAGATTGCAAACATTGTTCCCTGAAATTCCTGAAGCAATGCGTGAAATCTATACATTGTTATTGGTGAACTTCACTGAATTCAGCAGAATGAGAAGAGAAGATGCAAAGAGAACGCAATCGATTTTAGATGCGTATAAAAAGATAGGTAATTTTGATATTGGAATGTTTAAGCGATATCAAAGATTACATGATTATCCCGAGCGTAAAGTTATTCGATCAGACAATATAAGAGATATTTATTATATGTTAACGGTTGAACATGCGCGTGATGAAAGATTAGGAAAGGAAGTTTATGTGAACTTCCCATCTGTTTCAGCAAAAATGAAAGAATATGCATATCGAAAGGGAAGATTAGATAAAAGACAGTTGAGTCTTGCAACACGTGATTTAGATAAATATATGCAGCTGATGGATATGGTTAATGATGAAAGATTAATGCCGTTATCTGAGTACAAGGGAAGCTTCCCTCAAGTATTAAGACCATTTAAACAATATGCGCACTTGATTCAATATAAAGAAGAAGGAAATCTTATTCATATTAAGGTTAGATATATTGATGAAAATAATCATGAAAAGTATGCGCATATTACTTTAGGGAAAAGGGATAATTTACATAAACATTATACTGGAAATGTTCACTTGTTTGGAATGACTAGACATCAATGGCGATTAATCGATGAACCGGATTATGATCCAACGCGAATTCCAAGACGCCCTGCGATGAAAGAAGAAGATTTTTTTGAACATAAAGCATTTAGATATGAGCATGGAAGAAGTAAATATGAAATGTGGCTTCATTTCAACGAAGATTTATCAAGATTGCCGGTTACTAAGTTGAGCAAAATGATTAATCCAGAAAATCCTACAGAAATCAAGGATATCTTTAAACAATTGTTAACGCAATTAGGACTTGAACATCGATATTTAAGTAGATTTACATGGAGAAAGATTGGAAAAACAGTATGGTCTCGTGAAAGAAAAAGAATAAAAGCTCCAACGCCTGCAACGTATTGGGTTTTAGCAAGACGCATAGCTCAATATTTATACAGCAGATATCAAAGTTATCCTTACATCGGAGATGTAAATTTAACGCTTAATCCAATGATAGATACAAGGGTATGGGCTATTACAGAGAATGAAAATATTAATTCAAAAATAACAACATGGATGTTGCCAGGAAGCAGAAGAGGTCCACCGTTAGCTTATATTGATGCAGAGAAAATTACGATTGCTGAATTATTAAATATACTAGAGAAGCAAAATGGTATTAAGAAATCAAGTGGTAAAGGACTTCAATTAGGATTATTTAATAATGATAAAAATCTTCAATCGTATGGAGATATCATTGTTAGCAGTGAACAGCAAGAACAAACAGTTAAGTTCTTTAAGTCAGAAAAATCTATTGGTGTTATTCGTCTTGAAATGAATGACGGAGAATTAACTGTTACTGCTCAAGGCTCAGTATCCAATTGGAATGGCCGCATTAAGGAAATTATAGAGTTTTTACAATCAAAAGAATCAAATCCTGCCTATCAATCATGGAGCATTGATATCGATGTTACTTCAAACCCAGAAGATTTATTTGTTGGTGCTTTAGCCGACTCACCAATCTTTATCGCAACTGCAGATATAGATTCTGATCGTGTTAATGTGCATCCATATCTATTTAGGCTTGATGAAACAGAGATGAGAAAGGTTCTTTATCATGAGATTTATAGACATATTTTAAGAAGCGAAAATGAATATCAAGCACGCATGAATACGAAATTATTCTTCGGAGAAAAAGTAGAAATTCAATCAGCTGAAATAGAAGAACAAGAAGAAATGAATGCAATAGATGCAGTGGTGCATCGTCAGATGCTTTATCCAGCACATTTATTGAGAAGTTCAAAGCTAGCTGAATATTTAGATGAATATGATAAGGCCAATTATGAGTTTATCTTTGATTCAAAAAATTCTGAAAGAGGATACTGGAGATCAAAAGTCTTATCTCAAGAAGGTGAACAAGAATTAATTTTAGGAACATGGAGAGATATAGAAAGAAAGCACATATTTAATAATCAAAAGATGAAACAACATGTAGTTACCCGTTATAGAGTTTCAGATACACAAACTATTAGTTTTTATGCTTTTGATGATCATGCTTATTCTGTTCCGTATGCCTATGAAGCAGTTGCCAGGGGAGATATCCCTGCGTTTAACAATATTCAGATCATGTTGGATGATCATTTAGATAATGATTCTTTTGAATTGAGCGCGCTTCCAGAAGAACTTGAGGAAATAATTGGACTCGTAAAGAATGAAACGATTCGAATGAATAATTTTACTTCAGCATTAAGTATTGCTCGTTTCCTTAAAGAACAAATCTTTGTAGTTGAAAAAACTCCTTATGGAAATGAATCAAAATTGAGTAAAGGATTTA
>JAOZRJ010000072.1:5259-7497 GCA_029931885.1 Candidatus Omnitrophota bacterium
AGGAACTCCAGATATTCGTACAGATAATAAGGGATATTTTAATTATTCAAAAAGGCCTTTAAGTAATTCTTTTAATCAAGGAATTCTGTTAAATATGGAAGCTGATCTTACAGATCCAATGTTAGGTAGAGGGGATAGCAAAGGTCAAGCCTATGGAACAAAAGCAGAAGCTTTAAGAATTTATTCTGATTTTCTGATTAAACTTTTCCGTGAAGATAAAATATTGTCAAACGTTGTTATGGGGGCTACAACTGCACATTTATTTGAATATGGTGATGTTGGTATTGTAAGATTTTTAGCGCGTGTTACACCGTATATACTTTTTGCAGAAGAATTTCAACCGATTGAAGATATCAAATCTAATGTTGAGGAAATGATTAGAGAGCATAGTCCTAAAGTTTATGAAAGTCAGGACGTGAACGGACGAATAGGCCAAAAAGAAATTAGTATTACAAACCTTTTTGATGCAAAGGATGAAATAACTTTAATTTTATACACAGATAATTTAAAACCAGAAGGGCGCCATATTACTTATAGGCTCTCAGTTAATGATATTTTATTCCCTGATACGCGCGCGGAAATTGTTTTAGATAATGAGCATAAGGAGCTTAAATTAGAGGGCCTTTGGACAGAAATGACGGTTAACGGAAAAGTTTATCGAGGCGCTGGATATAGTATCTTTAATCTTCTTAGAGAGGAAGCCCTTGAGCGTAGATGGACTTTTAGGTCTACATATATATGGGAGGATGTAATTGAATTCTTTATGCGTACTTTCTTTAAAGATTATAGATCATCAAAGGAAGAAGCAAGAGGTTATTCAGATGGAGTTGATTGGAATGGAAGTTTTATAAGAAATACGATTACCGCATTACCTAAAGATGATAGCGAAGTTGGGATTGAGGATAATACAGAATCTTTAACAGCGCATGTTGCAGCAAAAAGAATTAATAAAAATGAATTATCTGCAAGATTTAAATTGTTACAAGGTTCAAGGATAAAGAAGTATCTTAAATCTAAAGGAAACAGAGATGATGAAGTTAAGAAAGTTCAATCATTCTCAGATAGTTCTAAATATAAGGAAGTTATTGTTGAGATTGGATGTGGTGCTGGAAAAACAGGATTAGCAATCACTAAAGAAAATTCTGATATCGCAGTAATGGCATTAGATAAATTTGATTGGGAAAACGATAATTCAGATGCCCAGACTATTGGATATGCAGGAAATCAAAGTCTTTGGGAAAATAAAGTATTAGATGCACAAAAAATAAATCAACCTAACTTAGCCATCATCCGAGCACAGATGGATATATTAGCTGCATTAAAAGATAAGAGTTTAGATGCTCTTTATATGGTTAATCCTGATAAATCTACGATTGAATCCTTACTGAAAATACTTAAAGATTCTAACATTATTAATAAATTTAAAGATGATGCAAAAATTGTTATTAAACCGCATTATGCTGAAAGTGTAGTTCTTCTTGCTAAGAATGGTTTTGTTACTAAGGGTCAATTAATGTGGAATGTTAATTTAAGCAAAACTTCGGAATATAACAAAAATGCAACGAAAAATGTTTATGTTAAAACGATTGCTAAACAAAAAGCTAAAGTAAAAACACGTTCTAAGAAATTATTCATTATGGATGCAGATTTTGCTGTAGTTACTATAGCTGCAATTTCAGCGATGACTATTTTCGTTAATTTATACAATGCCTGGATATACATAACGATTGAGCAATCAGTACTAGTAGCATCCTCTATATTAATGATTGTTTCGGGAGTAGTATTTGCAGTTAAAATTATTAGTAGTAAAGTTGGGAATTATCCAATTACTTTCTTGATGGCTTTAAGAAAAGTAAAAGAAGCGCTTATCATTCTTTTAAGTGGAGCATTATTAGCCTTTGATTCACTTTGGAGATTTTATACAACAAGAATTCATGAAGGAAAACATTATATAGTTGCTAAGTTAGTCAATCTTCCTGTTTCAGGAATTGATTATAGTGAAATAGATAATGATGTAGTTCGCACTTACGCACAGTTAACGGGTCAATCTAATTGGAAAATTCTATTAGTTTCTGTTGCTGGACCTTTAGCAAATCTTTTATCAGGTTTGATGTTCTTATCCTTTGTTGAGATTCAATCTTTAATGACAATTAGTTGGTCCCTTCCAATATTCTATAATTGTGCTTGCATAGCTGTTCTAGAGATAAGCCAGTTTATCCTTAATATCGTTCCAATGAA
>JAOZRJ010000073.1 GCA_029931885.1 Candidatus Omnitrophota bacterium
TTGTTATCCAAATATTCTTTATCAGGAAGCTTAAAGATGAAAATAAAGATGTGTTATATGGGTGGTCTGACCCTAAAAGAGTAAGGCACTGCCGAATGGCATAAATTGGTAGATTTTTTATAAAGAGCCAATAAATAATTAGAATAATCAAAAGAGAAATCAAAAATTCTAAGAAATAAAAATATTTTTTGATTGCTGTTGATTTTTTAAAAACATCTATAAGCGGAAAGATGATTGTAATAACAACGAGGCTAGCTAGGCCAAAATTAATTTTTATAAGTGATAAAATAATAGTTACAAAAAAAGCTAGAAGTTGGAGGGAAAATTTAGGAATACGGATATATGAAAAAAGTATGTAAACCAATAGAACGAGGATGGCAATGCCTCCAGTATGATTATAGGTATGCGAAAAGGGCGGCTGAAAGGCGCAGAACCAGATTGCTGTTGAGAACGAAAAGACAGGAGAAAAGAATTGAACAAAGGCTAAATAACAAAATAAAACCGCACATATTTTTAAGAAAGCTTCTCCTAGGAGAATATTTTGAACACCAAATCCAAAAAGTTTAAAAATAAGGCCGTAATAATAAGGCATTAGGGGGCCGTAAACCCACCAGTAGTCTTGATAAGGAGTTGCACCGTTTAGAGTTTGTCGGAAAGCGTATAAATCGCGCCCGTGATCGCCTTGGGCGAGAGGGGCTTGAAAATTATGTGTAGGGATAAGAATAAAAATTCCAACAATACACGTAAGGACAAGGAAGAGAATTTTCTGATTTTTGAATAGTTTAAAAAAGGAGAAAATTAGTTTTTTCATAATAAATAAAAGATTTGTAATCCTAATGTGTTTAATGGTATCATCCGCACATTGCTTATTCAAGAGCTTTTCGTTTTAAAGCGATTGTGGTAGAATATCCATCTATAGAACAAGAATTAACAGATTTTTTACAGGAGAGATAAATGGTTAATATCGAAGATTTTCAGAAACTTGAATTAGTAGTAGCTCAAATTAAGGAAGTTAAAGAGCATCCTAACGCGGATAAACTTTACGTCCTTAAAGTTGATACTGGTAAAGAAGAAAAACAAATTGTGGCCGGTATCCGTAATTCTTATGCAAAAGAAGCGCTAATCGTGCGAAAGGTTATTGTTATTAATAATTTAAAACCTGTTGTGCTTCGCGGGGAGGAATCGAATGGCATGCTCTTGGCTGCTTCTGACGAAAATGGAATCTCTGTTTTATGTCCGGATCGTAATGTTAAAATAGGGAGCACGGTGCGTTAATATGGGAGTTAATACTCAATATATCCATTTATCAACAAAGGGCAACACGGATATTGTGGATATCACTCCTGATGTTGAACAGAGCTTGAAAAAAACGGAATTAAAAGATGGAGTTGTGAATATTAGTGTTTACGGGTCTACTGGCGCCTTGACGACGTGCGAATACGAGCCAGGATTGGTTCAGGATTTAAAGGATTTTTTTAAGAAAATTATTCCACCAGGCGATTATCATCATGATAAAGCATGGGGAGACGGCAATGGTCATTCTCACTTGCGTGCATCGTTGATCGGGCCAACGCTCATAGTTTCTTTTTCCAAGCAGAAACTTATTTTAGGAACATGGCAGCAAATTATTTTTTTAGACTTTGATAATCGTAAACGTGAGCGAAAGATTGTTTTGCAATTTTTAGGAGAATAATATGTCTGTTGGCTTGTTAGAGCAATTTGTTCCTCAAGAATTTTGTTGTATATGCACCGGATGTTGTCGATTTGCGGATCCAAACAATATTTGGCGTCCGAAAGCAATGAATAAAGAGGTTGAACCTTTAAAAGCAAATCAATCTGGTTCGGAATTTCTCGACCAAGACTTCAGGATTAAAACGGTTTCTCAAGATCAAGAGCATATTTGTCATTTTTTAGATTTTGAAATTAACAGGTGCCGCACTTATTCGCAAAGGCCTTTTGAGTGCCAGCTTTATCCTTTTGTTCTATTAAGGAAAGACGAGAAAGTTTTTGTTGCAGTTCATCTTGCCTGCCCGTTTGTGCAAGAAAAGAAAGAGGGGTCGGAATTTTTGCAGTATAGCAAATATTTAGCAGATTTCTTTTCGAGGAATGAAATTCTGGACCAAGCAGAAGAATACTTAAAGTTAGCATCTTTTTATCCTAATAGCGGGGAAGAATTTAAGCTGCTTTTTTCTATTTTTGAATAAATATGAAGTCTGAGTTATTAAAACATAAACCGATCTTTGAAAAATTTTTAGCGCAAACACCGTTTAGTCTTTCTGCTTTTTCGTTTATAAGCATCTTTGCCTGGAAAGACTTTTTTGATTTTGAATTTAAAGTAGTTGATGACAACCTATGTATTTTTGCCAAAGATTCTATGGGATGTTTTTTATATCTCCCGCCGCTCGGGTCAAAGTTTTCAAAGGCAACGGCACAAAAATGTTTTGAGCTTTTATATCAAAGAAATAAAGGTAAAGGCGTTTCTCGAATTGAAAATGTTGAAAAAGATTCTCTTAATATTTTTCCAGAAGATAATTTTCAGCGGTTTAAAAAGGGTGATGAATTTGTTTATTTGCGAAAAGATATTGCAGAGCTTAAAGGAAATCAATACAAAGCAAAGAGAGCTTCTTATAATCAATTCATAAAGAATTATTCTTTTAAATTTTTGCCTTATGAGTCTCGAATGAAAAAAGAATGTCTTTCTCTTTATGATTGCTGGATGAAGAATCGTGAGCAGCGTTGCGAGAATGATGTTTATCGACAAATGCTTAAAGAAAATAGGCTGGTGCACAAAAGCACATTAGATTATTGTCAGGATTTAGGATTGATCGGACGAGTGGTTTTTGTTGATAACAAGCTAGTTGCTTATAGCTTTGGCTTTCCTTTAAAAAATGATATTTTTTGTGTTCTTTTTGAAGTAACAAATTTAGATATAAAAGGATTATCAGTTTATCTTTTTAGGGAGTTTTGCAGAGATACAGCGCTTAAAGATTTTTCTTTTATTAATGTCATGGATGATTTTGGTCTTGAAAATATTCGTTTAACAAAACTATCATTCAGGCCATGTCAAATTGTTCCAAGTTATACAATTTCTAAAAAGGATATTAAAGATGGAAGATTTTCTGAATAAAGAATATGTTATTTTTGATGTTGAAACTACGGGACTGTCGCCGTTAAAGGGAGATCGTTTAGTCGAGGTTGCGGCGCTTAAAATAAAGAATCTACAGCCGGTTAACCGATTTCATTCTTTAATTAATCCCGAGAGGTCGATTTCTTTAGCCGCGTTTGAGGTTAATCGAATATCTGACAAAATGGTTATGAACGCGCCAAGGTCATTTGAAATTTTGCCGTCTTTTTTAGAATTTTTAGGCGAGGCAACTGTAGTGGGACATAATATTAAATTTGATTTAGGTTTTTTGCATAATGAGCTTGATTTGGCGGGATTGCCGACCAAGAAGAAAATTCAGAGCGTCGATACTATCCGTATTGCCCGTAAAGTTATGCCGCATCTTCGGCGTTATCCTCTTTGGTTTGTGGCCGATTCCTTAGGAATCAGTGAACGTCAAAAGCATAGGGCGATGGCTGATGTAGATTTGACATTTGATGTATTTTGCCGTTTGATTAAGATTGCTAAAGAAAAGAATATGATTAAGGAGATTTTTTCTTGAAACAAAAGATTTTTTTTAAAACATATGATTTTGATGGTGACGCAGCAGATATTTTTCGTATTTTTTCCGAAAAACCTTTTGTCTTCTTTTTAGACAGTAGCTTGGTGAAAAACGAAAGAAGTCATTTTTCTTTTATCGGCTTTGGCCCTTTTGATGTTTTTTCTTCCAATTCAAAAGAATCCTTAGATCAGCTTTCTGAAAGGTTTTATAAATATCGCGCATCCTTTGAGGATTCTCCGGTACCGTTTTTTTCAGGTATTGTTGGGTTTTTAGGATACGAGTTTGGTTTTCATATAGAAAATTCTTCTTCAAGATTAAAAGAAGGGATGTCCTTGCCGAATTGTTTTTTCGGGTTTTATGATAACGTCATTGCCGTCGACCATTTAAGAAATAAACTTTATATCATTTCAACTGGGTTGTCTGTAGAAAACGACAACTTAAGAGAACAAAAATCGCATGACTGGATAGAGAGCATTAGTCAGCATCTGGAAAGAAGAAAAGGCGTTTATGATGAGAATATATTAGCAAAGAACTATGAAGAGCCGTCCAAAGAGGTTTGCTTGTTAAGCAACTTTACACGAGAAGATTATTTAGGCGCTATTCATCGTTGCTTGGAACATATTCGAGAAGGTGATATATATCAGATTAATCTAACGCAAAGATTTTTATGTAAAGGCGATTTTTTTGACAAGACAAAATTAAGAGATTTGTATTTATCGCTTAGAAAAGCGTCCCCTTCAAGTTTTAGTTGTTATTTTGACGCGAAAGATTTTCAAATTATCAGCAGTTCTCCGGAGCAGTTTTTAGAGAAGCGTGAAAATCATATCATCACTTGCCCCATGAAAGGAACTCGTCCGCGATCAAATGATATTTTTGAGGATGAAGAATTTAAAACAGATCTTTTGTTTAGTGCAAAGGAAAAAGCAGAACTTTTAATGGTTACTGATTTGGAAAGAAACGATTTAGGAAAAGTTTGCGAGAATGGCTCTGTTCGCGTTCAATCTATGCGGACATTGGAAGAATACAAAACAGTTTTCCATACGACATCAACCGTCGAGGGCATTTTAAGAGAAGATAAAAATGTTTTTGATCTTCTTAAGGCATGTTTTCCTTCTGGTTCTGTAACCGGATGTCCGAAGATTCGGGCTATGCAGATCATTGACGAGTTAGAGCCTAATAAAAGAGAAGCTTACACGGGTTGTTTAGGTTATATTGGTTTTGATGAGACAATGGATTTTAATATTTTAATTCGGACCTTGATTTGCAAAGACGATTCGATATCTTTTCATGTCGGAGGCGGAATTGTTGCAGATTCTGTTGCGGAAGATGAATATGATGAAACGCTGATTAAGGCAAAAGCTTTGCGACAAAGCATAAACCGTATTTTTTCATCGAAAGAAAAAGCCTCAATATGAAAAAGAAAATGATTTTTTTAGACGGATTTATATTTCCGGTAAGTCATGCATGGAATCAGGCGCTCTCTCCCGGGATTTTGGCGGGAATAGGTGTTTTTGAAACAATGAGGTCTTATGACGGAAAAATATTTGCCTTAAAACTTCACTTAGAAAGGCTTTATAGCGGATTAAAAACCTTAAACATTAAATCTCCTTGCGTGGAAAAAGAAATGATTGGGCATCTTCAAAAATCCTTGAAAGCGAATAAGCTGGATAATGCAAGAATTCGGCTTATGGTATGGAAGGGCAGAAATCAAACGAGAATTTCAATTGCAACTTTTTCATATCGTCCTTTTCCAAAGGTGAAATATCGACAGGGATTTAAGGCTATTTTTTCAGATATTTTGAGAGATGAGAATGCTGTTTTGTCTCGAATAAAGTCTGTTAATTATCTTCCTCTTTTGATTGCTCAGCGTAAGGCAAAAGCCAAGGGTAATGATGAGGCAATTCTTTTGAACGGAAAAGGAATGGTTGTCGAGGGGAGCAAGACCAACATTTTTTTTGTTAAGGAAAATAAGCTTTATACGCCTGATTTAAAATGTGGTTGTCTTGGCGGAATTACACGACAAATTGTCTTAAAGCTTGCGCGTCAAATGAATATTTCTTGTCGTCAGGTTATGGCTTTTCCTGAGCAATTATTGAATTGTGATGAGGCGTTTTTAACAAATTCACTCATAGGTATTATGCCTTTAACGACTGTTCAGGGGCATATTATTGGACCTGGAAAAATCGGACGTGTAACAGAAGAACTTATTAGAAAATATCAATTGCTTGTTCGGACAAATCTTGCTTAAGTGGTAAAAACTTGGTTTCTTGTTTGCCCTGGAGCAAACACCTGGATATAATATAAATAAAAGATTAACTCATAAATATTAATATGTATAACTATGAAAAAATTTTCTCTTCTTCTACTTTTTAGCTTTTTCTTTTTTTGCCTTTTTTTACCAACAATTGTTTTTGGGCAAATGGGGTCAACATCTGAATATTTGTCAGAAGAAACTATGCAGGAGATTCTCATAGAGCTTAAAGAGCAATCTATTGTTTTGCTGGAAGAAAATGAGAGGTTAGAAAAAGAAAATAGAAAATATCGAAAAAAGATGCTTGTTTCTAGCGAAGAGATTAGTATTTTGTCCGAACGTTTGACAGGCTCCGATCATGTTCCAATTCAGCATCAAGAGTTAATTAAGAATTTTGATCTCCAGAAGAAAGCACTTGAGAAAAAAATTCAAATTTTAGATCGAGAAAGTCGGCTTGAAGAATCTACGAGAAACAAGATAGAGCGGAGCTTTTCTGATTTTAAAAAAGAAAATGAGATTCTTAAGGGTAAATTGGATGATTTAAGAAAGAAAAAGAATCAAGTTGTGCTGGATTCCAAAGGAGAAGATAGCGATAAGCAGTTTGAATTAGCTCGGAATAGAGTAAAACAGCTTAATGAAGATTTATTAGAGAGTCAGAAGAAAAAAGAAGAAGCACAAAAAAAGTTTGATGAAGCTCAAGAGATTTTTTCGCTTACTGCGTTCGTCGGCGAGAGCTCAAAAATGGGCATAAAGGATTTAGGAATTCTCGATCAACAAGGCTTTTCGGACAAAAATGAAAAGGTTTCTTTTGGATCTATTCAAGCGCTTAAAAAGGATATTAATAATCTTCATGAGCAAAATTTAATCATGTTAAATTCATTAAGGGAAAAGTTGTTATTTTTAGATATTGATATTTTTGTATCGACACAAGTAGATGATATTGATCTCATATCTCTCAAAGAACAAATTAAAGATCATATTGATATCTTAAGAAAGAAGAATTTGCTTTTGAAGGAAAGATTAAAAACAATGGATTTAGAAAGGCAAAAAGAAATTAGTAGAATTCAAAGAGATATTGTTGGCTTAAAAATGCAGATTGATCAGGAGCAAAAAGAATCGGAAGTTATTATTTTTGATGCTCAGGCAAGCCTTTTGTCCAAAGGGGAAGAGGTTAAGATGAAAAATGTTATTTTAAAGAATAAAATAGATGATATTAATTTGAAGATTAAAAAGAATAATAAAGAAAAAAATATGCTGCAGGATCTTTTGAGAGTTAATTCAAGTGAGTCTTTGTCGGAGACTCATAGTAAGATTTCGTCTCCGGAAAATGTTTATAAAAGATTTGATGGTTCAACAGGATCGTCTTTTAAAACTCCTATCATAATTAAAGAATAGTATACATATATTTATAGACGTATTTTCTCAATTTATTTGATTTCAGCCAGAAAATAGGATAGAATGGCAGGAGTTAAAAGGAGGAAATATGAACGAAATTTTAGAAATATTATCTCAAGATGCCCGTATTAAGCCCGAGGAGATTGCAAAATTAACAGGGCAGAGCGTTTCCACAGC
>JAOZRJ010000074.1 GCA_029931885.1 Candidatus Omnitrophota bacterium
AACTTGTCTCAATAAATCTTGAATAGCCTCAGCACCAATTTTTGCCTTAAAGGAATCACCATATTTTGCAATGCATTCCTGATATTTATCTTCTGATAAAAATTGCTTAAGTTTAAGCTGAGTATCTCCCGGATCAACGACAACATATTCCTCATAATAAATAATTTTTTCTAATTCTTTGAGTGTAATCTGAAGTAATGCTGATAAGCGGCTAGGAACAGCCTTATAAAACCATATATGAGTTACGGGGCACGCCAACTCGATGTGACCCATATGTTCTCTACGCACTGAAGAGCGAGTAACAAGAACACCACAACGATCACAAACAATGCCCTTAAATTTAATACCTTTATATTTTCCGCAATTACATTCCCAATCGCGAACAGGACCAAAAATTCGTTCACAAAAAAGCCCATCTTTTTCAGGCTTTAATGTTCGATAATTTAGAGTTTCAGCTTTTTTGACTTCTCCGCTTGACCAAGACATAATCACATCAGGAGAAGCTAATTTTATACTAATGCTGTCATAACTTTTTTCTTGGCTCATAATAAATTATTTTCCTTTTTTTCGATCTTGAGCTTGTGATGGTGCCTCGGAATTCTCCATGCGGATATCCAAGCACAAACCTTGAAGTTCTTTCATAAGAACATTAAACGATTCTGGAGTTCCAGGGGTAAGTTTTTGCTCTCCTTTAACAATCGCTTCATAAATACGACTGCGTCCGGCGACATCATCACTCTTAACAGTTAACATTTCCTGAAGCGTATATGCAGCTCCATAAGCTTCAAGTGCCCAAACTTCCATTTCTCCAAAACGCTGACCTCCAAAATGTGCTTTTCCGCCCAAAGGTTGCTGCGTAACTAAGGAATATGGACCAATAGAACGTGCATGGATTTTTTCATCGACAAGGTGAATTAATTTTAACATATAAATATAACCAACTGTTATTTTCTGATCAAACGGAAGGCCGGTGTATCCATCATAAACAGACGTCTTTCCTTCCTCAGGAAGATTGGCCTCTCTTAAAAGATTTCGAATTTCTTCTTCAGTTGCTCCATTAAATATAGGTGTTTCACATTCCAAACCTAAAGCATGAGCTGCCCAACCTAAATGTGTTTCTAAAAGCTGCCCAACGTTCATGCGCGATGGAACGCCAAGAGGATTCAAAATAATTTCAACGGGTGTTCCATCTTCTAAAAATGGCATATCTTCTTCTGGAAGGATCCTAGCCACAACACCCTTATTTCCATGGCGTCCAGCCATCTTGTCTCCTTCGGAAATCTTTCGTTTTATTGCCACGTAAACAATAACTTTTTTTAGAACACCAGCAGGAAGCTCATCGCCTCTTTTTATTTTCTCAATTTCGTGATCTTGCTCTTCAATAAGCTCCTGCATCCGATCAGTAAAGAAACTTAACGCAACAGACGCTTCTTCATC
This sequence comes from Candidatus Omnitrophota bacterium, assembly GCA_029931885.1. The sequence continues at coordinate 1,438 of JAOZRJ010000074.1, forward strand.
ATCTTTAATTTTACGATCTGTCATCTTTTCTAATTTTCTTTTATCAATTTTAAGAATTCGGCATAACTTCTTTTCTTTTTCTTCCTTCATAAAATCAATCTCTTGCTTATAATATTTCTTGATTTTATCAATCGCTAAAAGCTCTTTCTTTTTATCTTCTTTTGATTTTCGTCCACGCTCAGTACGTTGAAAAACTTCAACATTAACAACAACTCCTTCTTCTCCAGGAGGAAGAGTTAATGAAGTATCTCTAATATCTGCTGCTTTTTCTCCAAAGATTGCACGAAGCAATCGCTCTTCAGGAGAAAGTTCTTTTTCACTTTTTGGAGTAACTTTACCTACAAGAATATCTCCAGCCTTAACTTCAGCACCAGTTCTGACGATACCATCTTCGCCTAAATTATTTAAAGCATCTTCTCCAACATTAGGAATATCACGTGTTACTTCTTCATTTCCTAATCGTGTCTCACGGGAATCTACTTCAAACTTTTCAATATGAATCGAAGTATATTTATCTTCTCTTACCAATTTCTGACTAAGAATAATGGCATCTTCAAAATTATATCCACGCCACGACATAAAAGCGACAAGGATATTACGCCCTAAAGAGAGCTTTCCATCCTTTGTTGCCATTCCATCTGCAATAATTTGTCCATCTTGAACATAATCTCCAACTTTAACAATAGGTACTTGATTAATACAAGTATTTGCATTTGACCTAACAAAAGTTTTTAAAGAATAGACGTTCTTACCGATGGAAATTTCACGAGCATCAACCTTTGTAACTTTCCCAGAATCTTTTGCAACTACAACCGCTCCAGAATCCTTTGCAATAGCCTGCTCCATTCCTGTCCCTACATAAGGAACCTCTGTTTGCATAAGAGGAACTGCTTGGCGCTGCATATTTGATCCCATCAAAGCTCTATTAGCATCATCATGCTCCAAGAAAGGAATTAAAGACGTCGCGGCAGAAACAAGCTGTTTTGGCGAAACATCCATATACTCTACTTTACTGGCTCCAACATAAGGAAAATCTGCACGATAACGGCAAGAAATATCTTTCTCAAGAAAATTTCCTCCTTTGTCAATAGGTGTATTTGCCTGAGCGATATACTTTGACTGATCAATATCAGCAGTAAGATATTCAATTTTATTTGTAACTCTGCCGTCAACTACTTTACGATACGGCGTTTCAATAAATCCTAAATTATTAACACGTGCGCATGTCGCCAACGACGCAATAAGTCCAATATTTGGGCCTTCAGGTGTTTCAATAGGGCAAACACGACCATAATGCGTATGATGAACGTCTCTAACCTCAAATCCGGCACGTTCACGAGACAAGCCACCAGGTCCCAAAGCACTAAGACGTCTTTTATGTGTTGTTTCTGCAAGAGGATTTCCTTGATCAAGGAATTGTGATAACTGACTTCGGGCAAAGAAATCCTGAACTTGACTTGAAAATAAACGAGAATTAATCAAATGATGCGCCGTTAAATTTTCAAATGTGTTCATAACAACAAGGCGCTCTTTAATGGATCGCTCTATTCTTGCCAATCCAATACGAACTTGATTTTGTACCAATTCACCAACTGTTTTAATACGTCTGTTACCCAAATGGTCAATATCGTCTGTTTCGCCTTGCCCATCTCTTAGTTTAAATAAATAACGAATAACCTCCGCAACTGTAGCCAAGTCAAGAATACGATTATCTAAATCAACATTCATTCCCAATTTACGATTAACAATATAACGTCCAACCTTGCTTAGTTCATATCGTTTTGGTTCAAAAAATAATCGGAAAAATAGTGCATCAGCGACTTCTATAGTAGCAGGTTCCGTAGGTCTCATCTTACGATAAAAGTCAAGAAGTGCTTCTTCTTTTGTTGTTGTGTGGTCTTTCTCTAATGTATTCTTTAATTTATCAAAATCGTCGCCAAAAACCTTTCGCATTTCTTCTTCAGTTGAAAGACCCATGATGCGCAAAATTTGAGTAGCAGGGAAATTTCTTCGTCGATCAATATATGCCAATAAAACATCATTTAAATCATACTTGATTTCAAACCAAGCTCCTCGAGAAGGAATAATTCGCCCTTGATAGATACTCTTTCCTGTTGGATGAAGCTCTTGCTCAAATGAAGCTCCAGGAGGACGTTGAATCTGAGAAACTACAACTCTTTCGTCGCCATTAATAATAAAAGTCCCAGTCTCCGTGATCAAAGGAAACTCTCCAAAATAAACTTCTTGTTCTTTAATCTCAATAGGAGTAATAAGACGTAAGTTCAATTTAAGAGGAGCCGAATATGTCATACCTCGTCTTCGACACTCTTGAGGAGGATACTTTTCTTTACCAAAATGATAACTGACGTATTCTAAGCGTACCTGGCCGTCGTAACTCTCAAAAGGGGAAACCTCGCGAAAAACTTCTTCAAGGCCTTGATTTTCTCTTTCTTCAGGCTGTTTGTACCTTTGTAAAAAACCTTCATAAGCTACATTTTGAATATCTAACAAATCTGGCAACTGAAAACTATCTTTAAACTTACTAAAATTTTTTATCTTTTTTGTTTTCATATATAATTCGACTTTAAGGTTATGAGCGTTTACTTAATTTCAACAACAGCACCAGCTGCAGTCAATTTTTTCTTTAACTCTTCTGCGTCTTCTTTTGATGTATCTTCCTTAATAGGCTTAGGAGCTGCTTCAACTAAATCTTTCGCTTCCTTTAAACCTAAATTTGTAGCCGCTCTAACTTCCTTAATAACAGAAATCTTATTTGCTCCGATTTCTTTTAAAATAACATCAAATGATGTTTTTTCTTCAGCTGGTGCCGCTGCACCACCTACTGCACCACCTGCCATCATAGGTGCTGCCATCATCGGGGCTGCTGCCGTAATGTCGAATTTGTCTTCTAGAGCTTTAACTAAATCAGATAATTCAAGCGCTGTTAGACCTTCAACTGTTTTAACAATTTCTTCCAACTTTGGAGAAAGATCTTTCTTCTCCTTTGTTTCCTTTACTGGTTGCTGTTCAACCTTTTCTTCTACTGTGTTTTCTGACATTTTATTTTCCTCCCACTTTTTCACTTAATTGCTTTAATAAAGATAATAACTCCCGTGTTTTTCCATTTAATGCCCCTGCTAATCTTGTTAATGGCGCTTGAATTGTCTGCGCGAGCATTGTCAAAAGAACTTCTCTTGAAGGCAAATCAGATAATCGTTTAACGTCTGCCTGAGCTACCGTTTTTCCCTCTAAAATGCCTCCTCGTATATCAACACCATCAAAATCATCGGCAAATTTTACTAAAACTTTTGCAACCTCAGCAGAATCTTTATCGCTCCAAATAAAAGCAATTTGTTTCTCAATCTTCTCGCTTAATTCAGAAAAATCGAGGTCAGTTAAAATTCTTTTAGCAATACGATTTTTAGAAACATAAATTTCGGCGCCTGTCTGGCTTAATGCTTTCCTGAAATCACTCATTTTTGTAGACGAAACATTAGAATAACTGATTAAAAAAGTATTCTGTCGTTTTTCAACACCTTGACGAATTTCTCCAATAACACTTTCTCTGATTAAACGTCCAACTCTCTTCATAACGTCACCCTAACTCCTGGACCCATCGTTGTTGATAATGAAAGGCTTTTCACCAGTTCAGTTTTAACAGCTAGCGGTTTAGCATGATTAATTGTACTTATAACATGTTTTGCATTTTCAAGAATTTTATCCTCAGAAAAAGAACATTTTCCAATTCCAATATGAATACCGCCCTGCTTATCAGACTTAAATTCAACTTGTCCCGCACGAACATCATTAATAGCTTTTTCAATATCCATAGTAACTGTTCCAGCTTTCGGGCTTGGCATAAGACCTCTAGGCCCTAAAACCTTTCCGAGTTTACTTAAATCCCGCATAATATCAGGTGTAGCAATAACACAATCGAAATCAAGAAATCCATTTGAAACTTTCTGAATTAAATCTTCTGCACCAATATGATCAACTCCTAATTCTTTAGCCTTAAGCGCCTGATCTCCTTTACAAAAAACAGCAATTCTGATTTTCTTTCCACTTCCATGAGGCAAAAGAACCATTCCTCGGACAGACTGTTCAGAGCTCTTTGCGTCTATGTTTAAATTAAAATGTAATTCAACAGTTTCGTCAAATTTTACTTTTGGAAATGTTAAAAGAAGCGATATCGCTTCATTAAGAGGATATACTTTATCCTTTTCAAGCTTTTCTTCAGCTTTAACCATACGTTTGCTTATTTTAACCATCAGTAACCTCAATTCCCATACTTCGAGCTGTTCCTTTAATAGTTTCAACAGCTTTTTCCATACTAGCTGTATTTAAATCTTGCATTTTTCGCTTTGCAATATCTTTAACTTGCTTCATATTAATAGATCCTATTTTCTCTTTTCCTGCTGTCCCAGAAGCCTTTGCAAGATTTGCTTCTTTCTTTATTAATATTGAACTTGGAGGACTTTTAAGAATAAAATCAAAAGATTTATCCTTATAAACATTTATGACAGCCGGCAAAATAAGTCCTTCCCTGCCTTTTGTCTTTTCATTAAACTGTTTACAAAACATCATAATATTAACACCATGCTGCCCTAACGCTGGACCAACCGGTGGCGCAGGATTTGCTTGTCCTGCAGGAACATATAATTTTATTTGTGCGATAACTTCTTTTGCCATCTTATACCTTCTCAACTTGCCAGTATTCTAATTCAACGAGTGTAGCTCTTCCAAAAATAGAAACACTCACCTTTAATTTTCCGCGGTCAGGATGGATCTCCATGACAACGCCGTTGAAATTCGCAAATGGCCCTTCAGTAATCTGAATTGGTTCCCCAATTTCAAAAACAGTTTTAGGGCTTGGCTTGGCCTCTGTCTCTTCTGTCTTTTTTAAAATATTTTCAACTTCTAAGTCAGAAAGAGCAGCCGGTTTTCTACCCGGGCCAATAAACCCAGCAATTCCAGGAGTAGTTTTTACCAAATACCAACTCTCGTTATTCATTTCCATATTGATAATAATATAACCAGGAAAAAACTTTCGAGATGATATACACTTTTTTCCTTTGCGAACTTCAGAAATCTGTTCTGTAGGAACAACTACTTCTTTGATATATTTCTTCAGCTCGGTCGTTGCCATTCTTTTCTCAAGACCAATTTTAGCGCGCTCTTCTGAGCCTGTTTGTGTATGGACAACGTACCACTTCATAATTATTTAATTATAATCCCTAATAATCTGGAAAGTATAAAGTCAGATGTTCCGATAAAGATACCTAAAAAAAATGTACTGACAATGACAATCCATGTTGCATCAATAAGCTCAACACGGGTTGGCCAATTAACTTTTTTTAGTTCTACCGTAACCTCTGAAACAAATTTTGTAATCTTTCCAAACATTTTATTTTTCTTTCCACAGGCCTGGTAGGGCTCGAACCTACAACACTCGGTTTTGGAGACCGATGCTCTAGCCATTAGAGCTACAGGCCTAGTTATTTTTTCTTTTCGCGATGTAAAGTATGTCGTCGACAAAAACGACAATATTTCTTTAGTTCGATGCGTTCAGGTTTCTGTTTTTTATCTTTTGTACCTGTATAATTAAGTTGCTTACATTCAGTACATTGAAATTGAATATTTTCTCTCATGTGTATTTTTCTTAACCGGGCGTTTTAAGCCCTCGACCGGAATTGAACCGGTGACCTCGTCCTTACCAAGGACGTGCTCTTCCTACTGAGCTACAAGGGCGAATATATGAAACCAAAGTATACTGTCTTATCTAAAATTTGTCAAGTTTTTTATTAATTTTTTCTCAATCTAAAGATATTAGAAATAATAGGGTTACACCAGTTCAATTAGCAAGTGCAACACCTAGAGAAAATATGTTAGGATGGTT
>JAOZRJ010000075.1:0-729 GCA_029931885.1 Candidatus Omnitrophota bacterium
AGCATGAGCTTTAAGGCGCTGGTAGACGTTGATTACTGGCCGGAAGATATGATCTCTGATGACTCAGCAATTTTCTGGAAATCGTTCATCCATTACGACAGTCAATATCACGTTGTCCCTATGTATATAACGCTTTCAATGGATATTATTGCTTCAGATAATATTTGGCAAACAGCAAAAAGCATCTATAAACAAAAGCGTCGTTGGGCATGGGGTGTTGAAAACTTCCCTATCTTGATGAGGGCATTTTGTTCGTCGAAGAAAATCTCACTTTATAATAAAATACGCTACGGATTTAAACTCTTAGAGGGGCATATTTCATGGGCAACATGGGGATTTATCTTAACCTTTTTAAGCTGGCTTCCGGCATTCTTCACAAACAAACAAGCAGCAACATCTGTTGTTTATTACAATGCTCCTTATATCGCCGGCGTTATTTTTCATTTGGCGTCTTTTTCTTTATTTATCTCAATCATCTTAAGCCTGATGCTTTTGCCAAAAGAAACTGGTAAGCACTCATTGCTTAAACGAGCAGTATTTGCGATTCAATGGTTTATGATTCCGTTTATTTTAGTTTTTTTAAGCGCGCTACCGGCGCTGGACGCGCAAACAAGAATGCTGATTGGCAAAAGACTAGATTTTTGGGTTGCAAATAAAAGAAAGACTTAAAAGAAAAACCTCTTCCTACCTTAAAATATTAATGACATAACGGGCAGAGAAATAACCGGC
>JAOZRJ010000075.1:739-7315 GCA_029931885.1 Candidatus Omnitrophota bacterium
ACGAAAACCAAACCAATACCCAAAACAATACTTAAAAATACATTCCAAAACAAAAACCAATATTCTCCATTTCGAAATAAGCTAAAATTTTCAAGTGAAAATGTAGAAAATGTTGTAAACGATCCCAATATTCCTATAAAAAGAAACAATCTCATATTCTGCGAAACAACGTTAACTTCAAAAAATCCCCATAAAAATCCGATAACAAACGATCCTATTAAATTAATAACAAGAGTTCCCCAGAAAAAAGTATTTACAAAATAAGAAGATGACAAGCCTAGCGCCACATAGCGTAAAACCGCGCCAATAGCACCGCCAGTCGCAACGTAAAAAAACTTCATCATAACTAATCATCCCTTCCTTATAATAAAACCCGACACTCCAGCTCTTCTATTTCTTCTTTTTTGCTTTCACAAAAACTAATCCACCAGACCTTCCCTGATTCTTACCTCTTCTAAAAAAGGACAACACAATCTCCGCCTCATGAAATGGAAGCGTAATAAAAGAAAATTTCTCAAGAATCTGCACATCCCTAATCTTTTCAGGAGATATCTTACATCTTTCATTAATAATGCTAATCAATTTTTTATTAGTAAATCCGTTTGCTTTCCCACGAGGAACAAAAAGTCGAGTCTTACCCTTCATATCCACAACAGCATCTTCAATCTCAGTATAATTATTCACATCTAAATCATCCTGAAAAGAATGCTGAAGTAACGCAGCCAAAATATCTTCCGGAGTATTATCTTTCAAAAGTTCCACGGACATTTCACGATATTTATCCAAAGGCGATGTTTGAATAATATTCTCAAGCTTAGCTTTAATCCTCAACTTTTTAGTCTTAATAACATCTTTGACCTTCGGCAAGTTAGCTTTCTTAATATTAGCCTTCGTCTTTCTACTAATAACATGAAGCATACGATATTCCGACGGAGTGACAAACGTAACAGCGATCCCTCCTTTACCAGCACGGCCAGTTCGCCCAATGCGATGAACATAGGCCTCTGGATCATGAGGGATAGCGTAATTAATTACATGCGTAAGATCGCTAACATCAATTCCTCTCGCAGCAACATCTGTCGCAACTAAAACAGTAACTGTTTTTTTCTTAAATTTCTTAAGAATCTTTTCTCTTAAGTCCTGAGACATATCACCATGCAACGAATCAGCATCGTATCCTCTTTCTTTAAGATGCTGAGAAACTGTATCAGCGTCAACTCTTGTCTTACAAAAAACAAGACCATAAAATTCTTCCTCTATGTCAATAATCCTGCAAAGTGCCTCAAACTTATCATTTCTCTTAACTTCAAAATAAATCTGATCAACAATGCTAACCGTCATTTGTGCCTTCTTAACCCTTATCACATCGTAGTCAGGCATATAAGTTCTTGCAATCCTCAAAATCTCATCCGGCATTGTTGCCGAAAACAACATAGTCCTTTTATTAGCAGGAGTCTGCTCCAAAATAGTACCAACGTCTTCTAAAAATCCCATATTTAACATCTCATCTGCCTCATCTAAAACAAGATAAGAAATATTCTTTATTTTCAGCGTACCACGCTTTAAGTGATCTAAAACACGTCCAGGAGTTCCTACAACGATATCAACGCCCTTCTTTAACTGACGCAATTGCAAAGAAATCGATTGGCCGCCGTAGATTGGAACAATATTAAATCTTCGCTTTCCCTTTAATGAATGAATCTCCTCTGCAACCTGAATTGCCAACTCGCGAGTAGGAGTGAGGATAATTGCCTGAACATTATGTGATTTCTCAGAAATTCTCTCGAGTATTGGAATCCCAAAAGCAGCTGTCTTTCCTGTGCCAGTTTGTGCCTGTGCTATAATATCCCTATCACCCAAAAGTAGAGCAGGAATGCTTTTTTCTTGAATTGGTGTCGGAGCTTCAAATCCTTTTTTCTCTAAAACGCTGAGCATCTCAGCTGATAACCCTAACTTCTTAAATATTTCCATTCTTTCCTCAATAATCTTATTATTCGTTTTTAATCGACAAGACTCTTCTTTTATCCCCTATCTCTAAAATAATTTCTTCCATTTTACTCTCTGTTAAGAAAATAGCAAGCTTCAAGAATTAAAGAAACTTAATACATTATTTATAAATATTCCGTTGGGTGTCTTTTACTCAATTATTCTTTTTACCCTAGGATCGCTCCTTAAATCTTGAAATCTAGGATCTGCAAGAAATTCATCAACATCATTGCTCGTAACAGCTTTATAAAATTCAGGATCAAGCAACAATTCAGTAAGGTTTTCTTCTTGCGCGATGTCTTGAATATCAGACATTATAGAGGGGTCGTTTAAAGCTTTTTCTACAAAACCATCCATCTTGCTTGGAGTACCTTCTTCTTTATAAAAAGAAGCATCTTGCGTCTCTGAATAATCATCTACATAAGTGATGTCTCGAGACTCTATATAAAACATTATTAAAAATAAAAAAACAAAAAATATAATTAAAATCTTTTTCATAAGTGTCTATTATTCTTAAGAAAGAATTAATACAAAACGTTATTAATCATAAAATAAACAATTTTTGCCATGAAGCCTACTTTTTTTAAGGAAGCTAAGCCTACAATCAAAATCAATATAGCAATCTTTTAACTAAAAGATTTAAAAATTATCTACGTTTCGGGCGATAATTAATAAATGTTCTACGTCGTCCCCTTACATTATGAGAACTAAATACATTCTTTGGCTTATCAAATTGTTCCGCAGGGCTACCCGGGTGAGATGAAACCGGAAGCGTTGCTTTTAACAACCTCTCGATATTTTGAACATCTCTTCTTTGATCAGGCGTAGCAAATGAAACTGCATGACCAGCTTTTCCAGCGCGGCCAGTGCGTCCAATTCTGTGAATATAATTATCCGCATCTTCAGGCAAATCATAATTAACTACCAATTCAATTCCAACAACATCAATTCCTCGGGCAGCAATATCAGTTGCAGCCAAAATACGATACCGTCCATTACGAAATCCTTCCAATGCCTCTCTGCGCTGAGATAAAGAACGATCCGAGTGAATCTCCGCAGCCTTATGTCCCAAGCCTCGAATTGCACGAGCTATTTTCTTAGTTCCAATCTTTGTACGGCAAAACAACAAAACAGATCCCCTGTATTGACGCAACAGTTTCTCTAAAATGTCTAATTTCTTTTCTCTGCGAACAATAAATAATTCATGCGACACATCCTCAGCCGAAGTTCCAGGAGGAGCAATCTCGACCTGAACCGGAGACTTCATATAAGCTGTAGCAATACGAACAATAGTCGACGGCATCGTCGCCGAAAAAAGCATTGTCTGGCGTTTAGGCGATAAAACTTTTAATATTCTCTCAATTTGCGGAGCAAACCCCATATCAAGCATACGGTCAGCCTCATCCAAAACCAAAATACTAGCTTTATTTAAATGAACCTTACGTTGCTGCATCAAATCTATTAGGCGTCCCGGAGTTGCAATGAGGACTTTCGGATTCAGATTCAATGCCTTTATCTGAACATTAATCGAGGCACCACCAATCAATACCGCTGATTTCATTTTAAACGGACGCGCAATCTTAGCAATACTTTCTTCCACTTGTAACGCTAATTCTCGAGTGGGAACTAAAATTAGCGCAGAAGAATTACTTTGGGCGAGATTCTGAACAATTGGAATGGCAAAAGCCATCGTCTTGCCTGTTCCTGTCTGTGCGATACCGATAAAGTCTTTATTCTCTAATGCAATCGGTATAGCTTTATGCTGTATAGGTGTTGCGTTCTTAAATCCCAAACGAATAATCGTTTCTATTATTTTCGGAGCAATACCTAGCCCATAAAAACTGAGCGGTGACGTAGATCCTTGCATAGCGTCATTTTTATTAATTTTTTTATTCATTATCGAATACTCCTAATTTATATTTTTCTAATAATTATAGTAAATATAACAACAACCATCATTGTTATCAATACTAAAAAATCTTACAGCTAAAGAAACTTTAATTTGAACGAGACAATTTTTTTCTTAACCGTTCAATGTACCAAAATGATACCGGAGTGAAAACAAAAGTGAAGACAATTGATGCCAACATACCGCCTATCATAACCGTACCCATTGCTGATTTAAGTGGCACCACCGACCACAACTGAGGCAAAACGCCTAAGACAATAGCCAATGAAGTCATAATAATCGCACGAAACTTTTCAGAGGCTCCAAGCCATAAAGCATCAATAACGGGAACCCCCTCATTCATCCTTTGCAAGGCATAATCTAACAAAAGAATCGAATTGTTCACAACAAGACCTACGAGCATGATCATACCTAACATTGAAGCTACGTTGATTGACTGATCTAAAAAGAAAAGCGCATAAAAAACTCCAATAAAAGAAGTCACAACAGCTAACAAAATAGGAAGAGGGTAAAATAAAGAATTCATAAGAGCACATAAAAGCATAAAAGTTAAAATAACAGCAAGCGAAAAAGCCTTCTCGGTCTCTCTTGCGGATTCCTCCTGATATTCAGCATTGCCGGCATAAATATACCCATAACCGTCTTTAAAATTAATCTTTTTAAAAGACTCATCTAAAACGCCGCTCACATACCCTGAGTTAGATTTTGCAAGATATCCATACAAAACAATAATTCTATTCTTGTCACGATGCTGAATCATCGGTACAGACTTATCTTCTGTAATTTCTCCAAACTCATTAATTGGACTCAAACCCTTTTTAGAAATAACATTTATTTGATTAATATCATCAAAAGCTTGAGTATATTCTTTATTTAACTGAACATTAATATCATATTCTTCGCCTGCTTCCTTATAAACATTTGTATCATTGTCTCCATAAACAGAAGTTCGAAGAATACCTCCTATCTCAACGTCAGTTACTCCTGCATCTATTAATTTTTTCTGATCAGGAGTAAGAATTACTTCTTTCTTTGGAACCTTATAAGAAGATTCAACAGAACGAAAATATCCCGTATCTTCCATTATTTTCTTCATGTCCTTAGAAATATCTATCATCTTTTGATAATCCCTACCATGAACATTAATCGTAATATCTGCCTGAGACCCTCCTCTGGCTTCGCCTCTCTCAAGATTAATTTCCGCATCTGGAATCTGCGCCATGAATGGAACAAGCTCCTGAATAATCTGCACATCACTTCTTTTTCTCTTAGAAAGAGGAACAAGATTGACAACAACTGCAGCATTTTCAACACCATTATCCCCTATAGATGTTAAGATCGAGGCTACTTCGGAAATTTCTTCTACTCTTTTCTCAATAATATTCGTCACTTCCAAAGTTCTTTCAATCGTAGAACCTTGAGACATTTCAATCTTTGCCGTTACCATGTTCTCATCGGAAGCTGGATAAAATTCATTACCGATATAAGGAATAATAAACTTAAGCGAAAAGAAACATAAGATCATTAAAATAATTGTTGTCTTTGGAAATTTAAACGTAAGCTTAAAAACTTTTTGATATTCGGACTTAAAATGACTTATCCAAGTATCAACCATACCCACTAGCCATTTAAAAGGATTAAAGAATCGGATCTTTTTTTCTTCTTCTGGCTCTTTTTTCTGCTTAAGGATGAGACCGCATAACATGGGAGTTAAACTGAATGAAGCTATGAGAGAAAAAATGGTAGCGTAAATAACAGTTAAGCCAAATGATTTCATAAACTGTCCGACAATCCCACCCATTGAAGCAATCGGAGTAAAAACAACTAGGTTAGTTCCAGTTGATGCCAAAACAGCAGAAGCAACTTCTTTGGTTCCGTTTATAGCCGCCTCTTGCGGGCTCTCGCCTTTATCTAAATGAACCAAAACATTTTCTACAATAATAATCGCATTTGCTATTAAAGTTCCTAATGCCGTTGCAATAGCCAAAAGGGTCATAACATTAATAGTAAACCCAGTAGCATTAATCAAAAATAATGCAGAGATTACAGAAGAAGGAATCGTAATTGATGCGATAAATGTTAAACTGGGTTGACCCGTAAAGATATATAAAATAAAAATAGTTAAAACAATGCCGATAAAAATATTTAAATAAGTTTGATTAGTTTCATTAACAATGAAATCCGTTGTATCAGTAGCTACCTGTAACGAAACGCCTTTAGGAAGTAATTCGCGAAACTCAGGAAGACGCTTTCTAACACCTCTTGATATATCTACAGCATTTCCGTCTGAAACCTTATTTAAAGATAAGCCTACTACATCTTTACCGTTATAACGTGCGATTGTTTCAACCTCTTTAAAGCTATCCTCAACACGTGCTATCTCTTTAAGAGGAAAATGGCTACCGTCACGAGAAACAATAATCATCTCAGCAAGGGCATCAGGATTTTTAAACTCTCCTATAAAACGCAAGCTTAATGATGTCTTTTTCTTCTCAAGCAATCCACCTGGAATATTCTTATTTTTTGCTTTAATACTGCTTACAATATCTGTAATAGTCAAATAACGCTGCTTCATCAAGACAGGGTCAACAAAAACATTAATCTGTCTCTGTTTCCCTCCGTAAAGATCGACATTTGCAACTCCGTCAACTGAAGAAAAATGATCTTTTAGCTTCTTGTCA
>JAOZRJ010000076.1 GCA_029931885.1 Candidatus Omnitrophota bacterium
CCCCTTGGCGAGACATCGCGGGATACTCACTGTTGGCAATCGAACGACAGGAAAGAACAAAGGCGTTGTCAATCAAAGTGATGACTAAAAGTAATAACAAATTTGTTGATAATAAACTAACATCCAATCAAGATGTAGTTGATGATATCGGGAAAGCTTTAGCAAAAGCAGAACACGAAAAAGACAAAGAAATTCGATCAAAGGCCATGGAAGATATGGAAGAGTTTGCTGAACTATTAGATCAAGTCCCATAAATAATAGAGAATAAAATAAACTCTATATCTCAGGACAATATATGTGCGTAATCGTCGCCGTCAAATTGGACGGGCCTAAGGGCAAACGGTGGGTATTAGGAAAGAACAGAGATCGAAATTATATTCCAGACATTTTCTTTCGGAAACCCTCGAAGGCCAAAGAAGGTGGTTATAGTGTCTTCGTAGATAAGCAAACTATGTGGTCCGAAGGTGTCAATGACGCTGGAATCGGAATCGTAAATTCAGCATTGATGGTCGTTGAGGATGAAAAAATCGCTAACAAAAAAGACAAAGGCCAAAATGTTTCAGACGGCGGGGAGTTGATACGAGAAGCTTTGCGATTGACTGACATTACAGATGTTGTAGAATTCTTAGTTAAAGAAGGTTTGTTTGGCTTCACGTTCGTTTCTAATGGAGAAAAATTATTTGTTATTGAAAATGTCCGAGAATGGATTGAAGATAAAACACGTGACGATGATAAGAAAGTAGTTAGTCATAACATGAGTTGGTATGAACTACAGGACGAATCGATTACGATAATCGTAAGAACCAACCACGGCGAACTATTTGATCAAACGGGTTACCTGTCAGGAACCACGGCGGGTAAATCATCTAGACATCGCCGTAAGTACGTTGAGACGGGATTGAAAAGATTAAAATTGAATTCGACCGCGGACGTGTTTACTGCATTGTCTTATAAGAAAGATAAAAACCCAGAATCAAATCCACTCAGAGAGTTCGGCAAGTGTGATATCTTTACAACGGGACAAATTGTAATTGATCCAAAATATCATACAATGCGATATCGACCAATAAAATGTAATATTAAGATAGATGGAAAAGAAGTAACGCCGAATAACATCAAACCAAGGTCCACGGACAAAACTACAATCTATGTCATTGAAAAGCCAGAAGATATTAAAGAAAATTTAAGTTTTCGAAAGTATCTTGATCATAAAGCAAATCGCTCAATGATAATGATATAAAGACTTGCAGAACTATTTTAAAATAAAGCCATTTTGTTGTTGACAGAATGGCTTTTTTTATGTAGACTGATTATTATATTGAACAGTCAGAAAAGAAGTTAAAAACGAATGAGAGAATAATAAATGGAAGCAAACATTTTTGTTTCAACCACTCAAATCCCTAGCGAATACAACATCGTTGACGCTCTTAGTTCCCCAATAGCATTTACACTTGACACCGGCGACACCGGCTATCTATTGACTGATAGTCAACTGTCCACATTGCTTGAAACGGCGAGATTGGAAGTCGGTAACAGAACAGATACAAACTTCAGGGGAATTCGATACTACAATTTAAATACGCAGGGCGTGCCTGTAGACGAATCTAGTGTGTTTGAAGGGCTGCCTAAACGGACTGGCAGGAGAAGTAGAGTTAGTGTCATCAAATGGGATGGATTGAAAAAGGATGTCTTCAGGAAATTGACTGAAAAAATCCTGGCTCCGGCCATTCCTGATATTCCCATCTGTCTATCTGTACCTCATGGACGTTCTGAATCAGAAGCTCAATTATACAAAAAAGCTGGTCATTTCAATATTTTGGTTTGGTCGGGTTTTAAAAACTCTAAGTTAGATCATTCCAGCACGAAAATTTGGGACATACGGGTTGATTGTTCGGACAGTCCTTTCGTTTGTTCGGGTGAGGGAATCCACCCAATCATGGACGGCGAATATTGTGTGGCAGAAGTTTTTGAAGATACTCTCTACATTCATCATGATTTAGTTCATCATGGAACTGATAGGGAATTCATGATCTTCAGAAAAATTCTGGAAGAGACTGCAAACATTCTCAAGAATCCTGAGTTGATTCTGGCAGCGCGAGAAGATCGGATTCGTCGAAACGTGAAATACTACGTAGACCTTTGTCACAAAGGATCGGCCGATAAGATCAAACAGTTGCAACGCGAACTGCGGGATGCGCAGAGTAAAGTTGATGAATATAAGCAATTGTTTATTCAACAACTTCGAAATCAAGACCGTCTCAATGCTGAAATTCCCGCCCTTGAGAACTTAACAGAGGGTGCACGGGATCAATTCGCGAAAGACTATCAACGGCTCTGTGAGTATCGAGATGTCACTGATATTAAAGTCTATGAGAACGCAATAGACATTTACACCGATCATTTGTATTGTGTTGATGGCCGATCTGGACTAACTCACTGGATGGGACGTTTCAGAATCCACATTGACGCAAGAGGTCGTAACGGGGCGGTACTTTGGAAAAACTTGGATTTCGTCATCCGCGGTTATGAGAGTGGGATGCAAGCTCCCCATGTGTTTAATCGTGGATCTGCTTGCCTGGGTTCACTTGAAGAAGTGATTCCACAATACTTAGCCAAATGGGACTTTGCAACGTTGACTCAATTGGCAATCAGTTTCGTTCAGTCTGTAAACACTGATGATGTTGCTGGCTCGAAAGTGAATCGTTGGCCAATTGCAGAATGTAGTTTTGAAGCTGCCAGAGAACAAGGGATTAACCCAGAGCAACACAATAAGAAGTATATATCAAAACCTTCAGGCGGAAACGGATAATGTCAATTGATACAAGTAAAACATGGATTGGCCGCTGGGGCGGCCAGTTTCAGTCAAAAACAACAGAGGAAAAAACTGTGAGCAATTCTAAAATGTTTCATCCTAAGAACAGAAGTGATGAACCTGAAGTCAGTCAAATTGACAAAACTGTAGTGCCTGTCATTCGTGTGTCACGACAAGCATTGCACAAGATGTTTTTGTATGTTAAAATTGGCACAAAGGAAGTTGGTTGGATGGGCACTCTCCTTGATAACAGGGAAGAAGACGGCGAGTTTTATTTAAAGGACGTTTTCTTAGCTGAACAGGAAGTTACATCCGTTCAAACGAATCTTACAACTGATGGCGTCGCAGGAATGATGAACGAATTGATGTTGCGACCAGACGCGATGGAGATCTGTAACAATTTAAAATTTTGGGGACATTCTCATGTCAATATGGGCGTGGGCCCTAGTGGTCAGGATGAAGACACAGTGGTCGATTTACGTGGTGAAACAACTGATTATTTCCTGCGGGGAATTTTCAATAAACGCGGCGAAGTAAAATTCACATTGTTTCTGTATGATGAAAACATTAAAATCGATGACTGTAAATGGTACTCTGAAGACGAAGTGCCGGATGAACTTGAAGCAAGTATCCAGAAAGAGTTTGATGAAAAAGTCACCGAATCGACTTTTACGCATCAAGATTGGAACACTTACGGTGGCGCTTACGGCAACACTTACGGACACGTTGAACGTGCTAAAGATTTCACCGAGCGGTCTAACGCAACTGGTTATTGGAATGACGGGCAGTGGATATCCTACGCACGGAATCGGGCATACGATCCTTCTGTCAAATTGAGGCCGTTACGTCGAAAGTATAATCACACAACTAAAGAGTGGGAAGACATTGATGGAAACATCATCGAGTCTACTGGACACTTTGGTTATGTGAATGGCATTTATCGGGAACTGACTGTTGAAGAGTTGACTAAAGTCTGTGAGGATCAATCATCTGCAGACGACGCAGAAATGGAAGAGTTGAATCAAGAAATTGAAGATCTTCTGGATGACATCGATATCTCTGAAATTCCAGACGACGAGTTGGAAGAGTTGTCCGCAGATGAAGATGAATTTCTTTTGTTTCTTAATTTGAAGTATTCTCTGGAAGCAGACGGCGACCCTGAAACACTCAACATATTGAATGAACGGATTCAAGAATCTGACGGCACTATCAGTACTGATGACATCATAGATACCGATGACATCTGGAAGGACAACTGATTTTAATTTTAATTCATTTTTTTGTTGACACAATGGTTTCTTTTGTGTAGACTGATTTTATATTGAGTCGCAAAAGAAATCAAAAACATTTCGGAGCAACGAATGATTAATCCAACACGACATCTTGAGTATTTCAAGCCGGTTGAGTTCGCCAACAAACGGATTGACATCATCGGGGTTGGAGCAACTGGTTCTAAGATCGCTATGGAACTGGCCAAGCTCGGCATTAAGAACATCCACATATGGGATGATGACGTTATAGAAGGCCACAATCTCGCAAACCAACACTTTATTGAATCTGACATAGGAGAACTAAAAGTATCCGCCTTGGCACAGCACATCGTTGACGCAACAGGATGTATCGTAACACAACATCCCTGTAGAGTCGAAGGTGGAGAGCCTTTAGGCGCTTACGTGTTCAACTTGGTTGATTCTATGAAGGATCGGAAAGCGATTTGGGAAGGCTCAATCAAATTGAAGCCTATGACAAAAGTGATGTTTGAAAGTCGCATGGGCGGAAACAACGGCAGGATATACACTGTCAACCCTCTGGAGATGAAGGATATCGAAGGATGGGAAGGGACGTTGTATGAAGATGAAGAAGCGCCCGTCAGCGCTTGTGGAGCCAGCTCGACTGTCGGAGCTACTGGTGATTTGATCACTGGTTTTATTGTGTGGAATTTCATGAGACATGTTTCGAATTGTAAAATATCTAACGAAATTATTTTTTCAATTGAACCGATGATGTTGTTGGAGCAAAATTTTTAAATTTGCAGTTATTGAAATGATATCGTTTCATGTTGGGGCCCCCACCTTTTTTTGAACAATAAGGGCATGTAATGATATCATATTTTTTATTTTTGTTCCAAGCCGGCCGTGTATTATTTCTTTTGGTTTCACTAATTTTATTTCGTGTAACTTCAGTAACGATATGGCCGAGATTGGCTTTTGATATAAGTGATTTTTGTTCGTCGGACATTGATTTATTATAATTTGGATTGCCGGTTTTTAACATTCTAAGACTTTGTTTTTCATTTTGAATTTTAGTTCGTTTTTTGCCGGTGTTCGATTGACTAATTTTAGCATTCATGTCAACGGAATTTTTATAACCAATTCTTGTTGCACCGCCAATACCACCCGGCGTTAAATTATAGTAAATATCGTCATTGATCGCATCAAATTTATCAATGTAATAAATTTCAGATTCGTTTAAATCATTTTTATTGTAACACCATTTAATTATTTCAATCTGAAAATTAAATGAACCGTATTTTTTCAAAGCTTTTTTTAATAATATCCCAGAACCATAATAAGATTTGACAAAATACGTAGAAGTTTTTTGACCTATATATTTTTTCTGATTGGTCAAATTGGTTGTTAGATATACGTAGCCGTATTTTGGGATTTTCGGCAGATAAATATTGTTAGACATTTCCTACTCCATTAGGATACTGTTTAGAGGTTTGGCGAAGTTTTGAGCTTCGTCAGATCTTGTTACATATGTATTTATCATTTAAATAAAATCCTATTCAAAATAACAAAAGGGGTTGACAAAGTGGCCTTTTTTTGTTATAATGGTATTATAATTTAAACGTTGAAAAACCAATTCCGGTTTTGAAACTTTCGTAATTTTTTAAATCCCTAACAAGGTAAATACAATGTCTGAAGAAACTCAAGAAGTAGCAGTAGAAGCAACTGAAGAAACCCCTGAAGTACAGGGCCCTGTAGTTCGTGTAGCACGTGTAACTGAAGGGATGCAAGAAGTTCCTTTCACCCCTGGCATGTCTGTATCTCAAGCGATTGAACTTGCTGGTTACGTCGTGGGCGGCGAAGATCAAGTCCGGCTCAATAATGAACTTGTGTCTGATCTGGACACCACCGTTCCCGAAGACGGAACTATCTTGATCCTTCAAAAGATTACTGGTAACTAGCCAGTCGGCCGACTGTCAATCGGCCGAGTTAAAATCGATTTTTTGAATTTTATCAAATCGGAAATTTCCGAAGTGCGTAAGCATCCTTTAGAAATTTCCGATTCAAAACGGGAATATCGGGAATAATCAGTTTTCTGTTCCGCTCCGAAATGGATGATTGATTGTTTCCGATATTTTCGTTTTGCCGCGACCCCCGCAAAGCTACAACACTCCTTGGCTAAAAAACTTGCTTTTTTTACTTGACAAACTTGGTAGGACCTGTATAATGGTTCTTATAAACAGTGAGAAATTAAATGGAAGTCTCAACTGACCCCGATGTTTTAGAACAACTGATTTCAAATAGACGAACGACCCTTGATCACATCCTTTGTTTAGGGTATGGATTTCAACGTCCATCTATCAACAAATGGACTAGAAACAATGGTAGTTCTTATGTAGCTGAAATCAATCCCGATTCAAGAGTCTTGGGCTTATCACACAATGACGAAGAAAGAACGGTAACAGACAATCTCGCTATTGATACACACGCCCCCGAATTCTTTAAGAAACTACGGGAGTTCATGTTTAAAACAAAATTTCATTTGATTGATCACAACTCTAAATCAATTTCGACGATGAAGAGATATAAAAAATTTAGTTTGGCCAATTTAGGAAATTTCATTGATTGTGGAATTTTTAAATATTTGTTATGGCGACGGTCCTAATATTCTTACAGGTAGCGAATGAGTGGAAAAGAAATGACTTTGGATTCAATCATATATGACATTGAATCACAGGAACTTTATTCAATCCTCGACCAAGAGATTGACGTATCGATGTTATCAGCTGACGAAGACGAAAAAGTCGAAGATGATATTGAAACTGAAACTAAGGTCCTGAAAAAAACCAAGGCAGAAGAAAAAAAGAAACTGGCTAACATTGTCAATCTCTTCAAGGAAGATCTTCTAAAGAAAAAACGAAAAGTCGTGAAAAAATCAAAAGTGACCAAGGTGCCAGGCGATGCTTGTAAACAAGTGTTCGTCGACGGCAAATGGCAAATCGAACTTCTGGGTGAAGCAATCACTTCATTCCACAAGTATCAAGACGGCTGGAAGAAATTCGGAAAGCTGAAAGTGTTTGAGAAATTGAATCAAGATCTTCTGTATGTCTGTAATGAAGACGACAAACTGGATTTCATTTATCGTAAATCTGATGATAGCATCGTTGAATCATCAAGTGACGCCGTGTTAATCAGAGCAAAAAGGAAAACAATGGCTAAAGCAAAAACCAAGAAAGTCAAAG
>JAOZRJ010000077.1:0-1942 GCA_029931885.1 Candidatus Omnitrophota bacterium
ATTATTCTGCTATGTATAAATCTGCTGAACGGTCATTTTTACTTGTAAAGACGAGTTCAGGGTCTCTAGCTAGAAATGAATAACGGCAAACTTTTTCTCCTCCTTCAACTGACTCTAGTAAAAAGGCATATTTTGATTTTTTGGCAAGCTTTAAATATGCAGAAGCAGGAGTCTCTAGATCTCCTAAGATTTCCTTATATACGGGAATTAGATTCCCCTTTTTTGTTAGCTTCGAAAATTCTTTTTCTGATGGGTAGTACATTTATTTTCCTATTTTCCTATAAAAACAACTTCTTTTTCCTGTGTGGCACGCACCTCCGAGCTGGCGTACGGTGACAAGAAGCGTATCACAGTCACAGTCGTAATAAATATTTTTAACAAATTGAAAATGTCCGGATGTCATGCCTTTTGTCCAAAATTCATTTCTTGAGCGTGACCAAAAACATGTTTTTTTATCCTTGATCGTTTTCTTCAATGATGCAATATTCATATACGCCATCATCAAAACTTCTTTTGTTTTATAATCTTGAACAATAGTTGGAATTAACTTGTCTTTATTAAATTTTAGATTTGTTAATGAGCGTGGTGTAATCTTAATTTTCTCCGGGTTCATAATCGTACCTCGATAGATTTTTTATTTAAATATTCTTTAACATCCTCAATAGGGATTTCTCCGTAATGGAATATCGATGCTGCTAAAGCCGCATCCGCACCTGTTTTTGTAAAAATATCATAAAAGTGTTCAAGCGTTCCCGCGCCACCCGAGGCAATAATCGGAATGTTTACCGCGCTGGATATTGCTTTTGTTAATTCAATATCATAACCATTTTTTGTGCCATCGCAATCCATACTTGTTAATAGAATTTCACCTGCTCCAAGTGATTCGACTTCTTTGGCCCATTTGATAGCATTTTTAGCTGTCGGTGTTCGCCCGCCATGCGTATAAATCTCCCAAGAGTCTTCATTACGTTTTGCGTCAATGGCAACAACAATACATTGGTTTCCAAATTTTTCTGAAGATTCTCGTACAAGAGTCGGATTTTCAACCGCAGACGTATTAATTGATATTTTATCTGCTCCAGCATTTAAAAGCTTGCGGATATCCTCGACAGAATTAATTCCTCCTCCAACAGTTAACGGCATAAAAACTTGTTCGGCAGTGCTTTTAACAATATCAAGAAAGATTGGCCGTTTTTCATGGCTGGCTGTAATGTCTAAGAACACAATTTCATCAGCTTGAGCTTGATCGTATGTTTTTGCGCATTCAACCGGATCGCCTGCATCGCGTAATTCAACAAAATTTACACCTTTAACGACGCGGCCATTTTTAACATCAAGGCAAGGAATTATACGTTTTGTGAGCATGCAGCAATTGCCTCTTTTAATGAGAATTTATTTTCGTACAGTGCTTTTCCTGTAATAATCCCAGAAAGATTTTTTGCCTTTATGGAAGTTAGTTTTTTGATATCGTCAAGGCTAGAAATTCCTCCTGATGCAATAATTGAAATGTCAATAGCCTCGAGAATTTCTTTTATTTCTTTGATATTAGGCCCGACCAAAGCACCATCGCGTGCAATATCAGTATAGACAAGCGTTTGGAGGCCTAATTCTTTTAGTTTGCCGACTAAAGATATTGCTGTAATGTCAGAAGTTTGCGTCCATCCTTTTGTTGTCACTTTTCCATTTGCGCAGTCTAGACTCACAACAATTTGCTCTTTCCATTGCAAAAGAATTTCTTTTAAGAAACTAAGATCTTCAATCGCTTTTGTTCCCAAGATAACTCGGGAAACGCCGCAAGATAAAAATTTTTCAATAATATTTCTGTCTCGAATCCCTCCGCCAACTTGGATCGGTATGTTAACAGTTTGTTGAATTTCTTTTACAATAGGATAATTGGTAGCTGTACCTTTTTGAGCTCCATCTAAATCAATGATATGGATTT
>JAOZRJ010000077.1:1952-7243 GCA_029931885.1 Candidatus Omnitrophota bacterium
CCGCTGCTTTCCCATTGTCTTGCGACACGGACAGGATCATCACCATAAGTTGTTTGCTGGTCGAATTTGCCTTGTGTTAGGCGAACAACTTTCTCACCTTTTATATCAATTGCTGGAATAATAATCATAAGTTTAGATCGTTAAAATTTTTTAATATTTGAAGGCCGATTGTTTGGCTTTTTTCAGGGTGAAATTGGACCCCAAAAACGTTGTCTTTCCATATTGATGATGTAAAGTCTATTCCGTAATCAGTCGTCGTTAAAGTTGTTTGTGGGTCATCCGGTTTTACAAAATATGAATGACAAAAATAGAAATTTGCTTTATCTTCAATTCCCTTTAGAAGAGGACAATCATTTCTTTTAATATTTAACTGATTCCATCCTATGTGTGGAACTTTTAAACTACTGAATCTTTTAACGGTTCCCGGTAGAATCCCAAGCGCCTTGACAGAGTTTCCTTCATCACTTTCATTGAAAAGTAAGTGCAGCCCGAGACAGATTCCCAAAAAAGGTTTCCCTTGGCTAATAAATTCTTTAATCGCATCAACCAGCTTTAAATCTTGAAGTTTTTTAATAGCTGGAGCAATAGCTCCTACTCCAGGAAGCACAACTTTTTGAGATTGTTTAATGATTGAAGGATCGTCGGTAATGATAGTTTTGGCGCCTGCTTTTTCGAGCGCTTTTTGTACGCTACGCAGATTTCCCATGCCGTAGTCAATAATTGCAATCATTAATCAATAATTCCTTTTGTAGAAGGAATGCCAATGCGTCTTGGGTCAATCCTAGTTGCTTGGCACAATGCCAATCCAAGCGCCTTAAACACAGTTTCCAGGGTTGTATGCAGATCTTCAGCAGGGTCTTTTACGAAAATAATAATGTTTGCACCTAAATTGTTTGCAAAAGATTCCATGAAGTGCTCAAGATATGTTATTGCGTAGCCATCTTGTGTTTGCATAGCTGGAGCAATTTTGCCTTCGCCAATTTTTAGCTTGAAATAACCGCGTCCTCCAATATCTATAATTGCTTCTGAGAAGGTGGATTCCATTGGAGCTGCTGCAAACCCAAAGCGCTTGATTCCTCTTTTTTCTCCTAAGGCTTGCTTGAAAGCTTTCCCTAGCACAATGCCGATATCTTCATTGGTGTGATGAATATCAATCTCAATATCAGCTTTCTTAACCTCTAAATTAAGATCGAATAATCCATGAAAAGAAAAAAGCTCAAGCATGTGATCGAGAAGGCCGATGCTAGTTTTAATTTTTGCGTTTCCTTTGCCGTCAACGTTAAGGTGAGCATAAATTTCAGTTTCTTTGCTTTTTCGTTCAACTTTTACTATTCGGCTTTTTTTTCGGATTAACATAAAATATCCTTTCTTATTTAAAACGTATTTGGACTGATTCGTTATGTTTTGTTAGCCCTTCAAGCAGTGCAATCTTCTCGAGAGGGTTTTTCATTTGCTCTAAAGCTTTTTTTGTGTATGAAATAATATGACTCGTTTTTGTAAAATCAGAAAGACAAAGCCCGGAGAAAAATTTTGCAGTTCCCATGGTCGGCAAGACATGGCTTGGACCAGCGATATAGTCTCCGACGGATGTTGGGCTGTAAGGACCAAGAAAGATTGCTCCGGCATTATTTATTTTACTGGCTATGCCTGAAGCATTATTTGTCATAATTTGTAAATGCTCTGGTGCAATCTGATTAGCAATTGAGATAGCTTCTTGCATATTTTTTGTATAGATAATATATCCATTTGGGATTTTTTTACGAAGCTGCTTAACAAGTTTTTTCGCTGTTGTGATAAGGATAGCAAGGCCTCCTAAATGTTCTGCCTGAGATTCTAAATCGGCCAAGATGTAATCGGGATTGCTCTGTCTATTTGCAATAATAGCAAGCTCGCTTGGGCCAGCAAGCATGTCAATATCAACATAACCAAAAAGTTGTCGTTTTGCCTCTGTTACGTACATGTTTCCTGGTCCGATAATTTTATCGACTTTTGGAATTGATTTTGTTCCAAAAGCAAGAGCAGCAATTGCTTGAGCCCCTCCTATTTTGTAAATTTCATTAACCTTTAAAAGGTTTGCAACCGCGAGAATATGTGGATTAATGTTTCCTGATTTATCAGGAGGTGAAACTAAAACGATACGTTTGACACCCGCTATTTTTGCTGGAATGGCGGTCATATAAACTGACGAAACTAATGGTGCTGTTCCAGCTGGAATATAAATCCCGACAGATTCTAGAGGAGTAATTTTTTCTTTTAATAAAACTCCCTCTTGACTTTTGACACGACAAGGTTTTTTTAGTTGTTTTTTATAAAATAAAGAAACATTATTGATGATTAACTTTAGAGTTGAAACAAAATCGCTTGTGATATTCTGAAAGGCACTGCTGATTTCGGCTTCAACGACTTTGATTTGTTTTTGGCTTAATTTGACATTATCAAAGCGTTTTGTATATTTGATAACGGCATCATCGCCGTTTTGTCGCACGTCTTCAATTATACGACGGACTTTTTCCTCAACATGCTTTTTCCGTGCGTTGAGGTTGCGGTCGTAGAGTTTTTGTAAGCCTAATCCGTCTGGTTTTAAAACTTTCATGTTATGTTCCCCTTTATGTATTCTTCAATGCGTTTTAATGCTTTTTCAAGATGTACTGCCTGCTTGCTTCCTGCTTGGGCCATTTGAGGACGACCACCTCCGCTGCCACCTATATCCTCGGCAACTTGCTTTATGATTATGTTTGCAGCGATACCTTTTTTAATTAGATCATCGCTTACACAGACAATAACAGATGCATTTTTCTCTTCTTTTGAGCCAAGAGCGATAATTCCACTTTTGTTTTTTTGTTTTATTAAATCAGCAATGCGTCTTAATGTGTCAGTATTAAAATTCTCAAAAACGGCATAGATGAGTTTTATTCCATTGACATCTTTTGATGCTTTAATAATGTCATTAATTGAACTCTTGATTTTATCAATTTGTGATTCTGCAAGTTCTTTTTCTAGCCGTTTCATTTTTTTTGAGTCAGCTTCTACGCGATTAACAATCTCCGATGGAGATGTTTTAAAAGCATTTGCAATTTTTACTAGTGTTTTTTCGCTTTGGTGTATAACATCTAATGCATTTGCCGCTGTTACTGCCTCGATACGTCTTATTCCTTGAGCTATAGCACTTTCGTTAATAATTTTAAGTAACCCAATTTGGCCTGTATTGCTTAGATGAGTTCCTCCGCATAATTCTTTTGAAACGCTTTCAACGATTATAACCGAAACTTTGTCTGAGTATTTTTCAGCAAAGAAAGCGAGTGCACCTTTTTTTTGGGCGCTTGCAAGAGACATTTCTTCTCGTGATACGGGAATACATTTTCGGATATTTTCATTTACAATATTCTCAATTGCAATGATTTCCTGTGCACTTACGGCTTTTGGATGCGTAAAATCAAAGCGTAAACGTTTTTCATTTACGAGTGAGCCTTGCTGTTGAACATGGTCGCCTAAGACTTGTCTAAGCGTTGCCTGCAAAAGGTGTGTTGCAGTATGATTTTGCATAATTGCTAGTCTTTTTGTCTTGTCGATTTTTACAAGGACAGCATCTCCGGTTTTAATTGAGCCTGATTGAATGATACCGACATGGACAAAGACATCTGCGATTCTTTGAGTCTGAGTTATTGTAATAGCGCAATCATCGTTTTCAATTTCTCCGGAATCTCCAACTTGTCCTCCGGATTCTGCATAAAATGGTGTTTTATCAAGAATAATCTTTACTTCAGAGCCTTTTTTAGTGCTGGAAACACTTTTATTATTTACAAAAAGTTGTAAAATTCTTGCCTTACTTTCATCTGTCTCATAACCGATAAATTCTGTTTTTGGTGCTGTAATATTTATATCGTTAGAAGAAAAAACATCTCCGGTCATTTTGCTTGAAGATCGTGATTTTTCTCTTTGTTTATTCATAATCTCCTCGGCATTATTCATTGTTTTATTAATATTTTTTTCAGATATTTTTACTGAAAGAAGTGCTGCGTGCGCTGCAGATAAAGTTAATCCATAGGTGTCGCGATATTTAAAAATTAATTCTCCGAGGTCTTCAGCATTTTTTGCATTTACCCCTTCTATTTTTAGCTCAGGAATTCTCTCTTTTCTCACTTTATTATAAGCTTCTTCAGTTTTTTTCACCCATTCTATAATGTTGTTTTGTTTTTTCGGTAAATCATTATATGGATCTTTCATCGCTGTAATAGTAGGCTCAACTAATTTGTGAATAAATGAATCTTTTTCCTTGGAAAGCACAATGTCGGTAATGTCAGTAATTAATCGCTTAATAACGTATCCGCGGCCTTCGTTCGAGGGGATAACACCATCAGAAATGCCGATTACAATTGCACGCATATGATCAGCAATAATATATTTTTCTTTTTTTTCAAGTGTGATTTTTGCGGCTTTAGCTTCGGCATCAATTGCATTTAAAATAGGCTGAAAAAGATCAATTTCGAAATTTGTATTTTTGCCTTGAACAACAGCAGCTAGCCTTTCTAGCCCCATGCCCGTATCAATATTTTTATTTGGCAATGGCTTTAAGGAACCGTCTTCTTGACGCTCAAATTGAGTAAACACAAGATTCCAGATTTCTGAGAAACGTCCGCAATCACATGCTGGAGTGCAGTCTTTTCGTTTGCATCCAACATCTTGACCGTAATCAAAAAAGATTTCAGAGCATGGTCCGCAAGGACCGTTTGGTCCTTTTGTTTTTGCCTCTGATGGCCAGAAATTACTTTTATCTCCTAGGTCAACAATTTTTTTAGGGTCGATTTTTACAGTTTTAATCCAGATATCCTTAGCTTCTTTATCGTCTTTATAAACCGAAACCCAAAGTTTTTCTTCCTGGATTTCTATTATTTTTGTTAAAAATTCCCAAGCCCAGCAAATTGCATCTTTCTTAAAATAGTCTCCAAAGGAAAAATTTCCTAACATTTCAAAGAAAGTATGGTGAAAAGCTGTTTTTCCCACTTCGCTTAAATCGTCTGTGCGCAGACACTTTTGTGATGTTGTGGCACGTGTATATTCACCGATATTCCCAAGAAATTGACTCTTAAACTGTTGCATTCCTGCGGTTGTGAATAAAACAGTAGGGTCATTTTTTGGGACCAATGAATCGCTCTCGACGGTCTTATGACCTTTTGAGGCGAAGAATTCTAAGAATTTATTTCTGATTTCGTTTGTTGTCATATTTTTTTAATTATAGGTGTTATAGAGTCGGGCGAAAATCCCCGACGAATCAAATAGCCGTATAACCGTCC
>JAOZRJ010000271.1 GCA_029931885.1 Candidatus Omnitrophota bacterium
TATTAAGACGCGATTCGGTTCAAATTTACACTCTGTGTACACGTTAGGTGTAGAACGAGAGAAGATGCGTTTATTTGATGTCGATCCAGATCAAGAATCGATGCCGATCTCATTGAAGGATGAGATGTCCTATAATGACGGATTGCGCCGTAAATTAGGAACCATCAAGGATGATGACGGCGATGAAATGGTTTGGGTGTTTGGTAATGAAATTGACGATTAGGAGAACATGAATACTAAAAAGAAACTGAAATTAGCAAAAGTAATTGATCTACCTCAGAGGTTTGAGACATTATCGGAGGAAGAGCAATCTGAAGCTAAGACAACGTGGATACGTGCCAAGATGTTTGAGTGGTTGGAACAAGTAGGCGAGTCAATGCCTATCGATAAAGCGGTTATAGTCATTAAGACCGCCGACGGTGAAACTCGATGGAAGTCTCTAATGACCGACGGTTATGATGACGTCGCCGCGTTGTTGGAGAAAGCAAAATATAATGTATTTCAAACTGAATTTTATAGGAACATATAATGAATAATATAACAGAAATTGCCGTTGTGGCAGACCGATCAGGCTCTATGAGTCGTATGATCGATGAAAGTAGAAACTCTATCAACAGACTGATAGACGAACAGAGGGATGTTGAAGGAAAAGCAAACTTTACGTTTGTAATGTTTGACGACATTTACGAGGTAATTCATAATCGAGTGGACATACAGAAGGCGGGATTGATCGGCAACGAATATAACGCCAGAGGGACGACGGCGCTTTACGACGCAGTCGGAAAGACTATCAACACTATACAGGAGGGACTTGACAAGACTCCTGCAGAAGATCGTGCTGATAAAGTGATGATAGCTATCGTGACTGACGGCGACGAGAACGCCAGTAAGGAATATACGCATCCACAGATTGCAGAGTTGATCAAGTTGAAGGAATCTCAAGGCTGGGAGTTTTTGTTCTTTGGAGCAAACATAGATGCAAAGAGCGTTGCAGTGTCTTTGAACATTCCAGTGAGAAATGCTGTGCAGTATAGTGCCGATGATGAGGGCGCAACACTCGCTTACAGTTCTATGACGGACGCAATGACATCTTATCGAAGTTCTACTTCTGACGTGCGATCAGCTGACCTCAGGGAACAGGTTGGGGGTAACTCGTAATGGCTGTTATCATTGACTATAGTGCGCTCACATATCGCATGATCTTCGGTAGTAAGAACGCAGTGATTGAGGATCCTAATTATTTGGCTCACCTGATTATGACCGCCACTTACAAAAACATCAGAGAGTTTAAAGTTTCAACGGACAATCCGTTAGTTTGGGCCGTTGATTCCTCTAAGGCCGATCTTTGGCGAACAGAGTTCTACGAGTCTAAAGTTGCGGAGTTTCCAGAGTATGCCGAGAAAGGCTGGAAGACCTATAAGGACGGAAGGAAACACGATCCAACCATGCCTTGGAAACAGATAAGGGAGATCATGGCCGACATGGCCGACTTCGCTAGGGAGCACACCGACATCATTGTCTTACAACATCCAAAGGCAGAGGCCGATGATTGCATCAAAGTCGCTTGTGATTACTTTAAGAGTCAGGATCAAGAGATCGATATTGTCGCATCGGACAGGGATTTTATTCAACTGTTGGACGAAACTACTCGATTATATGACCCAGTGTCGAAACGTGGTTACATTTCAAACGTTGAAAATTATTTAACTCAACATATACTCAAGGGAGATAATGGTGATGCCATACTTGGATGTAAGAGAGGGATTGGACCAAAGACAGCGGAAAAAATGGTTCACAATCTCGATGGGTATTTAGAGTCTGATGCGGAGATGAAGAAACGATTTGAATTTAATCAGACATTGATTGATTTGAATCAAATGCCGAAGGATATATATCGGAATTTATTGGAACAATTGACCGAAGATCACGATAAATATAATATGTCAGAGGA
>JAOZRJ010000078.1:0-4722 GCA_029931885.1 Candidatus Omnitrophota bacterium
ACATTTCCTGTTCCATCAATAATAACTTCAGCAATTATAATCACCCATTATAGCACCTCAATGTTACATTAACTTGAGTTCCTTTTGCGCCTCTAACTTTAATTCGTAGTCTATTATTAATTGACCACCTTACTTGTGAATAATTAAACTTATGATTTTTAAAATCACGACAAATTAATCTCAACGGTAAATATTCAGTACCAACGAATTCCGGTACATCAAATAATTTTATTTCTTCTAAGCCATCAAAATAAATCATTAATTCGCATGGTTTATTTGTTGATAAAATTACCGCATCAATAAATGTATTCATTTTAGGAGTTCTAATTTCTTTTTCTGTTTCAAAATTTAAATCAACTTTATAATCATAATCTTTAATTAAAGACTTTTTTCTAGTTTTATCTTCTTCTACTCTAATTGTAACTCCTTCTTGTACTTCATCCATTTTAATACATATATTCTAATTGTGTAGCAAGTGCTTTAGATGCAGCTTCATTCCCTTCAATTCCAACACTGATACTTCCGGTTGTAAATTCTAATCCTCGTCTAGTTCCATATTGTTTATCGAATCTAATTCCTTCATCTGGAACAGCAGATACACCAATTGGACCTGCGATTAAAGTTCCTGTTCCAGATACTCCATCATAAATTTCAATTGCAGTATCTGCAGTTACTCCCGCCAATTCAATTGTTAATCCTCTAACTAAATGAGCAGAACCTTCTGTAAATAAGTGACTTATTTCTGTTCGAGTTGCTGAGCCAACTGCACCAACAAACCCTTCTATTTGTTCATTTCCTGTGAATACCATTTTATTCTAATCCTCCAATATACTCGTAATGTGATCGGGTTCGATGTGTTGATTTTCTATTTCCTCTTTTAGTCATATCTTCAACATCAGCACCCATTAATCGTGCTTTTGCGGATGCTTCATTTCCTAACCCTTGTCTGTTCCAATTATATACATTAATTCTAATTACATCCTCATTATCGACAGTTGCATTTCCACTATCGCATTCGTGTACATAGTCATTTCCAGCATGCTCAGAGTAAGTTATAACTCTCTGACATCTTGGACAGATTTTTTGTGCCATCTTTATATATTTCCACTTCCACATTGCATTATAAAATTTTTCATTTCTTTCTCAACTTTCTGCTCTTGAAATTCGTTAAATTTAATCATATGTGCTCCACACATTGGTCTTCCATTAACGAATGTAATTGCTTGTGCTCCGCATATAATACATTCAAATTTTTGGTTCATGTTTCTCCTCTATTACAGGAATAAATGTACATCGACAATTTACATGCGCAGGATATGGATGTGTATTATTAATATCAAATACTTGTCCATTTAATGGTGCACATATCGGACATGTTCTGTCACTCATTGCTGCAACCCATCTTACTTTACTATATCCTGCACTTTTATAATTCTCTAATGCACCTTTATTCGCCATTCTAATACTTTCAGTTCGCGCAATCATATTTGCACGTCTGTTTGCTCTAACTGCAATTCTTGGTTTTTTATCTTTAGTTATCATAACCTTACCGTTCATCATTGCATGTCTATCTTTAAAATCAATTCTTTTATTAAGAGTCTTTTCTAATTGTTTAATTGTATAATTTTTAGTAAATGCTTCTTCCATACTCAATCTAACTTGCCCAACATAATTGCTTGATAACATTCCAGCTTTTAATTGTGCCTTTGTAAATCCTCTTAAATCTTCAAACATTTCTCCTCTAATTAAATTAATAATTGTATCATTATAATCTTGATAATTAAAACCAACCCACTCTTTAACTGTCATTCCATCATAATCTTCATGCACACTCTCATTACAAGTACATCCGATGTGTTCTTCAGACTCTGGTGGATTTACACTTGGTTGTTTAGCTAATGCAGACGGAACTTTCGGAAGTTTCTCCTTTTCCTCTTCTTTCTCTCTTTCTTCCATATCAGTCATTAACTCATCAGCTGGAATACCTAACACATCGGCTAACAATAATTGTAATTTATCACTAATTACACTATTCATAAATGGATTTTTTAATGCTTCAATTAATATCTTAGCTCTATCATTTTTCTCTTCGTTACTTGGTAATCCCCATATAATCTCAACATGCTCATCAATTCCTTGTGCATTTAATACTGGTTTAAAGATTTTTTCTTCAATTACTTTCTCAATTTCTTCTCTTAATGATTGAATTCTATATTCCCAGGCTTTCATTTGTTCTTTCGCAATACCCATATTAACATTCGCACTACCCATTAATAATGCAGGAATTTGTGTTGCCATATAGAATATTTCCATATCGTTTCCAATTATGAATTCAAACTTACTTCCAATATTTCCGAAATCAAGTGTTGATGCCTTAACCATATCAGTTAATACCCATTCATGTTTATTATTAAGCCATTCAAGTCTTGATCCTAATGCATCAAGCTCAGACTGTTTTGGTATTAATCCTTTATCCTTATCACCAACAGTAAATATAAATGGAGAATTAGCCTTTCGTTTCATTAATGTATGCATCTCACGTCTTGATCCAATTAAATCATTTATTATAACCATTGCAGGCTGAATGATTCCAAAACCGTATGCATCATCATTATATAAATTAAAATTAAGTTGTGCAATCTCTTTTTGTTTAAATGTAACTGCTTTGCTACTTGTATATTTTGAATAAGAATCCATGTATTGAGTATAACTTTCAATTTCTCCAACATCATTTCGTTTAACATACATGTAATTAGAATTAAGTACTTTTAATCCCGTGATTGTACCACCATCAAATCCAAGCTCCATAAATCCTGATCCTTTACCTAATGACTCTCTTACCCACGGTCTTAATAATGTAATAAAATCAAAGTCACGCATGAAATCTTTTATAATTTGTTTAGCTCTTTCATCTTCGCTTGCAACTTGAATGCCACTACTTAGAATAAAATCAATATGCTTTTCTACAACCGCTGATGCGACGCCATATGTCTTTAACAGTTTTTCCATTTCACAATAGTCAAATGGATGTTCTTCGCCCAAATCCTTTGGGAATGTGACTTCCTTTGTTTCAACCTTTCCTTTTAATTTCTCAGTTATAACATTAGGTGCAGCTACAAAGCTGTTTACTAGTTGAGGTGTTTTTTCCTCATTTTTCAAAAAATTGAATACTCCCATGATTGTGATAAAACCCAGATCGTCTTGGGTAAGACGCTGGGGAAAATAGAGGTGATCGACGTCTACCGTCTTTCAAATTAATAATTTATTTTACCCTTTTTAAATTTTTACATAATAATTATATAATTTATTATTTAACATACATATAGCCAATCAGACTTGAAATCTCCGATTCTTTTAATTAATGAGTATAGTGTCAATAAACACGCATCTGCTCTATCCGGTGAAGTCAATCCTCGCTTCTTCATTTGATCCTTAGCCTCAACTCTATCTTTTCCAGTTGATGTAACCATATATCGTCTTGTACTTAATTGTCCAATTAAATCATTATCATTTGGCAATTTAAGTTCTTTAATCTTCTCTCGCATAAAGAACCACATCTCACTTACTAAATTATAATATCTATCATTATAAGCTTTTGATCCATTATT
Organism: Candidatus Omnitrophota bacterium; assembly: GCA_029931885.1. The sequence continues at coordinate 3,609 of JAOZRJ010000078.1, forward strand.
AACGCCATTAACTGTCGTTCGCCGTAATATTCCGGTATCCACTAATTCTCTTAATCGATCAGTCACACCGCCACCAAGACCAGTATCATCTACATTAATTATGAACCGTTTTCCTTCATACTGCCGATATACCTTAACAACTTCACCGGTCACTCGCATTAAATCATGCTTTCTTAATATGGCTTCTTCTGTAATTACATTGCCAATCCTAGAATAAATAACAGTCTCATCATCTCCAAACCGTGCCACATCAACTCCGATTTCAACATCCTCATACTTCTCCGGTAATTCGATATCTCTACTCACCGCTTCTTCAACAAATGTTAATGGAATTAATGTATCTGGTTCAGCCTTTGGAAACTCACCAAGCACCCTAACTCTATATATATCTGAATCTCTACCATACTTCATAGCAATCTTCTCACAATTCATTGGATCGACCAACGGGTAACCATTTGGCAATATGAATGTAGTAACTTCTTCTGCATTAAATGTAAATGGATAATAAAATTTACGTTTAGAATTAAAAGAATCATGAAACGCACCACTAATCTTTGTTGGATTAGCAAACATAATTACTAAAGAACCTTCTTGAGTTTGTGTACCTTCAATTACTTCTAATACTTCATCTGATACACCAGATGCTTCGTCTACAATAAATAATAAATGCTCTGCGTGAAATCCTTGCATGTTTTCAGGTTTATTAGATGTCCTTGCTACCGCAAACCATTCATTAGGTGCATTTATATGTTCAAAGTGTGTCTTCTTCCAATTAAACATCTCGGCGACAGAACTCTTTTTATACCATTTGCTTAATTCAGACCAAACCACATCAAATAATTGGTGTTGTGTTGGTGCCGTACAAATGACCTTCGCATTGGGATAACTCGTCATGAACCATATGATAGACCATGCAATCATCGTCGTTTTACCAGTACCGTGTCCTGACTTAACAGTAATCCCCTTCTTCTCTTTAATTGCATCTGGATATATTTTAAGAACTTGTTCTTGTTGCGGCGATATACTTGCACCAATCTGTTCAGTTACAAACTTATGTGGATTATTTCTATAATATATGATTTCTACTCTATCACCATTAAGTGAATGGTTAGTA
>JAOZRJ010000078.1:4732-7168 GCA_029931885.1 Candidatus Omnitrophota bacterium
TTCTTCCATTTATCTGAATCCTATCTTCTTCTTTGTAGTCTTAGCAAATTGTTCTTTATGCATTTCAACTTCTTTAATTACTCTATCCTGTCGCACATATCCTGCAATTAATATCTTACCTGAACGTTCTTTACAAATTTCTTTTGCTCTTCGTTTAACTGCACTTTCAGTACAACTTATTATATCTGCATATGAAAATTTATCAGTTAATGCAGCTAATTCAGCAGTATTATATCCTCTTATCACTTGATAACCGGCGCGTTTATTTAAATTATTAATACCAACTTGAAATCCATGTGCTCTTTCTTCTTCTGTCGGATTATCAAACTTATATCGTTTATCAATTCGTCCTGCTCTTAATGATGCAGTATCCATGATATCGGGTAAGTTAGTTAATAATGTTAAATACATATTTGGTGTATCATGTGCCCATTGTATATTCTTCATTAATGTTTCAAGTACCTTCTTATCTTCTTGATGCGAACTACCTGATGCTCTTTGACTAAATAACGTATCTGCTTCATCAATCATAACCATTATTGGCAATCCACATTGTGCATATACACCAACCTGATCAAAGAAGTTCTGTACAATCTTACTGCCTTCATTAATATAAGCGGTGCCTTTTCTTCCGATATCATACCTAAACAACCCAAGTGTGCGTTGATCAATCCATAATAACTTTTCAGCTTCTTTCGGTTTCACGCCACTTTCAATCGCTGCTTTGTGCTTTAAGAACAAATGATAATTAATAGAATTATTTAACGCTTCAAGACACATTGTCTTTCCATTACCTGGTGGTCCATATAATAAGAATGTTTTATCAGGATGTACACCCATATGATAATATATACCGGCATTCTCTATATTAAGAACTAAATCATCAATAAATTGTCCAGCCTTTCCTGCCAAATGTTTACGTAATGGTGTATCACTTAACGGTTCTGGATACACATTATGCTCCGATTCTAAATCTATCACCATTGATTACCAACCTCTTAACTTATAATATATATCTCTAATTACAATATTAATTCTATCTTTCAATGAATATATTCTAAACTCTGCAATTATCATATCATTTGGATATTCACATAATAATTGATTCTTAATCTCCCACCAATGCTTTAATAAATCACTATGACAAAAATTAAAATCTGCAATTAATTTGAATGTTTTCCAATCTCTAACTTCAAGTTTCATTTTTCTTACACCTCAACAATTACCTTGTTTTCTTCCTTTCTTTTTTCCTTTTGGTCTAGGGCTTCTATCCCTTGAACCTTTTCCATCTCTATCTGCCATTTTCTTCTTCCTCACGCTCTTTTTCTCTCGCCTTCTCAAACGCAGCCATAAACTTATCTCCTGCATCCATATTAACATTAAGGTTTTTATGCACTTCCCCATATTTAAGCCGATTCACATCATTAAGCATTTGTCCAGCCGCTTTCTTCGCCTCAAGTGTAAACCAACCAATTCGTCTATTCTCCATCATCTCGGTTTCTTCTGCAGTTACAGCATTCTTAATTAAACTAATCGCCAGATTCTGATGCACCATCATTGTATCAATATCATCTCCGCCTGTTGCAAAGTAACTACGAAGTTCTTCAACATGATCCTTATGATCAATTTGACACTTGCCACCTTTTTTATAATAACTACATCTTGCCGGGATCGGTACTTTCACCCATTCTCCTTTATATGCAAGTTCTTTAATCTTAGCTCCTAATGGACATACATCACATCTTCTAAATCCTTTTAACGCCTTTGATTCTTTAAAATTACGAAAGTTTGGTTGTGCCAATACAGTCTTAAGCTTTCCAAGTGCTGTTCTAGGTCCTGTCTTACGTATATTTCTGATATTAGGGTTAGGGTTACCTTTAGGATTACGTACTTCTCCAGGCTTAATTGCTCCCTTAAATCGATTTGTCATTTTTAATATGTGTTTTTAATTAATATATACATTCGTCATATGTATATACTTGGTATATACATTTAATAAATGTATATACATTATATATTTTGCTTGTTAATAAACTTAGTTAATGATCCGTGCTTCTGTACAATCTTAATCCACTTCTTAACTGGTAACTTAACTGTAGTTGTATGCACATCACTATCTTCAAAATCATCTGGATTCAATTTTGCGAATATTCTTTGACTCATAAATATTGTATAATAATACTACTATATAAATATTTCTATTAATATCAATAATGCGTATACTACAATATATATTTTTCACTAACTTTTTAGTCAAAAGTAAAAATTTAAATTCGTTAGATTTCTACCATTTCAAGCCTTCTACTACTCATATACGTTTTAACTTTTTAACTTTTTAACTTTTTGACACCTCTCATATATATATATATACATTTTTTACCCCCCCCTATACATACAAAAAAAAAAAAAAAAAAAAAAAAAAAAAAAAAAAAAAAT
>JAOZRJ010000079.1 GCA_029931885.1 Candidatus Omnitrophota bacterium
CCTTAATCACTGTCGTCCTGAAATGATATTCTATTTTTGAGTCAAGAAGCAAGTTAATGCTTTCCTGAATATCTAAAACATTAACCTTAATGCCTACAACTTGTCCATATTTCTCAAAAGGTGCTTTCAGGTCCATAGCAACATAATCAATAATCTTTTGATCGAGAAAGGCTTTAAGCACCTGAGGATGATGCCCATTTGTATCAAGCTTTACTAAAAACCCTAATTCTTTTATTTTTCGCAAGAATGAAGGAAGATCCTTTTGAATAGTTGGCTCTCCTCCAGTAACAACAACCCCTAACAATTGCCCTTGCCGTTTTTTTAAAAAATCTAATATTTCTTTTTCATCAATTGCTTTAGAAAACTTCTCAGGAAGAACAAGATCTGGATTATGACAAAAAGGACAGCGGAAGTCACACCCTTGGGTAAAAACTACCGCTGCCACTTTCCCCGGATAATCAATCAGGGAAAACTTCTGAAATCCACCTATGAGCAGCATTTCGGATCAGAGATCTGATACGTTTTTCTCTGTAAAAATTCTTCTTTTTTACCCTTATTCCATTGCTTAACTGGACGTAAATAACCCACCACCCTTGAATAAACCTCACATTCACTTTCGCATTTTGGGCAAAACTCATTTTCTCCTGCTATATATCCACAATTAGGACAAACGCTAAACGTTGGTGTAATTGTAAAATATGGCAATTTATATTTATGACAAATTGTCCGAATAAGATTTTTTAAACTTTCCACATCTTCAATCTTTTCCCCAACAAAACCGTGCAAAACTGTCCCGCCGGTATATTTGCTCTGCAAATCATCCTGCAGATCAAGAACTTCAAAAATGTCATCAGAATAACCAACTGGAAGATGGGTTGAGTTCGTATAAAACGGCTCTTTGCCTTCCTTCCAAGAATCTTCATTTGCGCAAAAAATATCTGAAAATGCTTCCTTATCTGATCGAGCCAAACGGTAAGAAACACCTTCTGCCGGCGTAGCCTCTAGATTATAATTGTTTCCTGTTTCCTCCTGGATTTTAATCATTTTCTCTCGCATGTAATCTAAAATTTTTGCCGCAAAAGCCCGCCCTTTTTCTGAAGCAATATTTTCCCCTAACATATTTAAACAAGCTTCATTCATCCCCACCAGCCCAATGGTTGAAAAATGATTTTTCCAATATTCCCCAAAACGCTCCTTAACGACTCGCAAATAAAACTTAATATACGGATATAAATTTCCGTCAGTAAATTGCTCAAGAATTTTTCTTTTTATCTCAAGACTTTCCTTCGCTAAAAGAATTAATTCATCAAGTTTATTAAAAAACTTCTCTTCATCTTTTGTTGTATATGCTAACTTCGGCATATTAATTGTGACAACACCGATAGATCCGGTTAAAGGTGAAGCTCCAAAAAGACCGCCGCCTCTTTTTCGAAGCTCTCGGTTATCTAGGCGTAATCGACAACACATACTTCGTGCATCATCCGGGCTCATATCAGAATTAACAAAATTGGCAAAATAGGGTATTCCATATTTTGCTGTCATTTCCCAAAGTTTCTTTAAGTTAGGATTATCCCAATCAAACTCTTTCGTAATATTATATGTAGGAATCGGAAACGTAAATACGCGCCCCTTTGCATCTCCTTCTGTCAAAACTTCCAGAAAGGCTTTATTAAACATATCCATTTCCTTCTGAAAATCTTTGTATGTCTCTTTTTGAAGCTTTCCTCCTATTATAATGTTTTGATCCGCATAATGAGAAGGTGCGCTAAGATCACAGGTAACATTTGTAAATGGCGTCTGAAAACCAACACGCGTCGGAACATTAACATTAAAAACAAACTCCTGAAGAACTTGTTTTACGCTTTTATAATCTAAATTATCGTAGCGAATAAAAGGTGCTAATAACGTATCAAAATTCGAAAATGCTTGAGCGCCAGAAGCTTCGCCCTGAAGAGTATAAAAAAAGTTTACTAACTGGCCTAACGCGCTACGAAGATGTTTTGCTGGTTTTGATTCCATTTTCCCGGAAGCACCTTTAAATCCAACGGTAAGAAGGTCCTGAAGATCCCACCCCACACAATAAACGCTCAATAAACCTAAATCATGAATATGAAAATTACCGTCGTTATGGCAGTCCTTAATCTCTGCAGGATAAATTTTATTAAGCCAATAAACTTTGCTAATCTCTGAAGAAACATAATTGTTTAATCCTTGAAGGGAAAAACCCATATTACTATTTTCATTAACTTTCCAATCTGATCGGCTCAAATATTGATCAACCAAGTTCACATTACTTGCGGAAGTAATTTCTCGTATTTTTGCATGCTGATCACGATAAAGAATATAAGCTTTTGCTGTCTTCTTATAAGGTGAAGTAATGAGAACTTCTTCGACTGTATCTTGAATTTGTTCAACGGTCAGAGCCTGATCCACAGTTCCCATATGGATGGCAGTATTTACAACACGCAGGCATAACTTTTCAGCGACATCGCGATTAAATTCTCCGGTCGCCTCTCCAGCTTTTTGAAGAGCAGAGGTAATCTTTTCCGCAAAAAAAGATTCCTTTTTGCCATTTCGTTTAACAATTTTTGCAAGAACTTCTGTTGCCTGCATAACTAACCCCCTTCTACTCGGTATAAATAATATTAAAATAACATCTTTTCATCTAATGATTATACATCATAAACCACAATATATAGTATGTCAAGAACTTTCTTTGACAACATATAGTATTTTATATAAACTTAATTTTTTGATGTATTTCTGAAGTTTCCGTGTCGACAAACTGTTTTATTCTCGTCGAAAGGATGGTATTGTTTGGTTTCAGATTCATAAACCGAAACAATATGTAAATGATCGAAGCATCTTTTAATATCATTCATTTGGAACTTTGTCAATGGTTTTCTAGAGCAAGGACGTAGCGGAGTATTGATTTGCACCTCATCTGGACTGATACTTCTTGCAATTTCAGCAATTTTCTGAGCATTTTCTAAATTTTCCTCGACGAACATAATCTGCAAAGCGAATTTACCAGAAAATCTTTTCTTAAAATCCACAAGTCCTTTAACCACTGCATCAAAATTAATAATATTCACCGGCCTATTAATATCTGAAAAGGTTTCTGAACAATCCGCATCCAGCTTCGCCAAAACAAAATCAGACTTTAAAAGATCCTCCTGAACGTCCCTCCTGTTAATCAACGATGAATTAGTAATAACAGCAACCTTTTCTAAACGAGCATCTTTTACTAAACGTATCATCTCTCCTAAATTCTTTGCAAGTGTAGGCTCACCTGAACCAGAAAAAGTAATATAATCAATCCTTACATCTGGAAGTGTCTTGATTTCCTCAACAATCGCTTTTACAGAAATAAATTCTTTTCTCTCTGTTTCAAAATTTAACGTATCACCAAGCTGACAATACGTGCAATCATAATTGCAAATTTTTTCATTTGAAGAAATTGGATCGACACCCAAAGACATACCAAGGCGCCAAGAGTAAACAGGCCCATAAATATATTGATAAGAGTATTCTGTCACAAAAATTTAATATTTTATTATTGTAGGAAAATTATACAAATTAAACTATTTTAAGAGAGAGCAACATTTAAAACATCATGTCGCCCGAGAACCCCGACAAGTTTATCTCCGTCAAAGATAGGGAGAGTATGAACATTTTTCCGATGCATAACCGCAATGGCCTTGACGATCTTATCACTTTTTTGAAGAGAAATAATCTTACGGCTTGCAAACTCGCCAACTGGTTTATGTGCAATCTTCTGAAGCCCATCAATGCGATGCACTCCTGCTGAAACGGCTTTTGCCATTAAAGACAATAAATCCGTTGTTGTAAAAATGCCGATAAGCTCATTTTCATCCTCGTCGCTTACAATCAAAATTCCATTAATCTGATAACGAAAAAGAAGATGTGCAACATTGCCAACCGAAACGCTTTCTTTTGTTTTAATCGGATGATCGCACATCACATCCTCAATGTTAATTTTAAACATAAACCCTCTTAGATGGTAAAAAGTAGTAACAATTTTCTACTTAGAATCTTGCCTTCTAGTTCTACGCGGAATAATCAGCCACATTGCTAAATATGCAATAACTCCTAATCCAAAGCTGACGATAGTAATTAAGGCAAATAACACACGAAAAAGCGTTGAATCTATTTTAAAATATTCTGCCAATCCCCCGCAAACACCGCTAATCTTTTTATCATCATCTGATAAATAAAGTTTTTTTACTCTTCGCAATAGACTCTCCTCAAAGGTTAATACGTGATTAATTGATTTTAATTATACAACAAAATTACATTTTTGCAAAAAAAAGAAAATATAAGCCTACTCATACTGTATTGCTTAAAAAAGTCTAATTTGATTAATAAGAAGGGCTAGCTTTAGCTAGCCCTTCTTATTAATTTATCTCACTTACCGTCTATAGTAATTCCTTAAAGCTTAACTACACTCTTAGCTTTAAGACCTTTGCCATCCTGTTCTTGCTCAAATTCAACATCTTGTCCTTCATCTAGTGCTTTGTACCCTTCTTCTTGTTGAATCTCGCTAAAATGTACAAATACATCTTCGCCGGATTCAGACGCGATAAACCCGTACCCTTTTTTGGCATTAAACCATTTTACTTTACCTTTTGTCATTGCCGCCATCCTTCTTAAAACGTTTTGAGAGACAGAGATTAACTAAATTCTTCTATCTTCTCCTTTATACTTAACCTAATTTCACAATACATTACAAAAAATTATTTGTCAATAAACATTCATTGAAGGAAAGACTACGTCTTTGTCTAAAATACACCTGGCGGAGGCATAGGCATTTTCTGGATTAATTTAAAAACTTCTCCCAAAATCGTTAAAGGAATCTGAAATAATGCGCATCCGCTCTGAAATAAGCAAGAACTTAAAATAAAAACTATAAAAATATTTCTCTTACACAAAATCTTTTTTATCATAATTAACAAATTCTCGGAAGCTGTTCTCCTAAAAGCATATCGATGACACGTATAGTTCCGATTGGCCCCTTAGCAGCCACAACTGATACTTTCTGCTCAGTAACCTGACCAATAATGCACGCCTGCGCGCCCAAAGGATATTTTCTCATAATTTTTAAAGTTTTCTTAACTTCTTTTTCAGGAACAAAGCAAACAAAACGGCCTTCATTAGCAACATATAAAGGATCAATGCCTAAAATCTCACAAGCACCTCTAACATCTTCTCTAACCAAAACTTTATTCTCGTCAAATTCCAAGCGGGAATGAGAAGACTCTGATATTTCAACCAAAGCTGTCGCAAGGCCTCCACGCGTTAAATCACGCATGCAATGAATATCGATCTTTGAATCAATTAATTTTAAAACTATTTCGGATAAGGATGCTGAATCACTTTCAATTTTATTTTTAAAATTTAATCCCTCTCGAACAGCCATAATCGCCATACCATGACGTCCAATGTCTCCACTTAAGATAATACAATCACCTTTTTTAATAGATTTAGGATTAATTACTAAATCATGCTCTACCATCCCAATGCCAGATGTATTAATAAAAATACCATCAGCCTTTCCCTTGTTTACAACTTTTGTATCACCAGAAACAATCTGAACGCCTGACTCTTTAGCCGCTGCCTGCATAGAATTAACAATTTTCCAAAGATCTTCCATCAGAAAACCTTCTTCCAAAATAAAACTTGCTGTTAAATACATCGGCTTAGCGCCACACATAGCTAAATCATTAACCGTTCCATGCACGGCCAAAGATCCGATATCTCCCCCCGGAAAGAAAACAGGATGAATAACGTAAGAATCCGTTGTCAGAGCTAATCTATTTTTTGGAATAGTTAACAAGGCGCCATCATGATTTTGATCTAAAAAAGAATTCTTAAATACAGACCGAAACATATCCAAAATCAAACGATTTGTTAAAACTCCGCCACTACCATGGGCTAGCAAAACATGCGGATAATCTGATATAGGGATCGGGCACGATGGCGTATATTTATTTTTCTTTGTCATTTTTTATTCTTTCTATATCGATAATACGCTGCACAGGCTCCTTCAGAAGAAACCATGGGCGCACCCAAGGGGGACTCTGGTCTACACCTCTCTCCAAAAGCAGAACACTCGTTCGGCTTTTTGATCCCTTGCAAAACAAGAGCGCTGATACATTCTTTGGGTTCTTCTGCATTGATATTCTTTAAACAAAATATCTTTTCCGCATCAAAATCCTCAAATTCTTTTCTTAGAGCGAAACCACTCTCTGGAATTTCTCCTATTCCACGCCATTTTCTTGAAGAAATTTCAAAAACTTTATGAATGATGTCTTGTGCCTGCTGATTCCCCTCTCGATGAACACAGCGAGCATATTGATTCTCGACAACATAGCTACCTTCCTCCAACTGCTTAACGCACATGTAAATCCCCTGTATAATGTCTAAAGGTTCAAATCCTGTAACAACAATTGGAGTTTTATATTTCTTCGCTAATGGTTCATATTCCTGACAACCCATTATAGCGCATACATGTCCCGCCGCTAAAAACCCCTGAACTTTATTTAAAGGAGAAGAAAGAATAGCCTCAATAGCAGGGGGAACAAGCACGTGCGAAACAAGCATAAAAAAATTCTTTATTCCTTTTTCTTTAGCCTGATAAACAGCCATGGCGTTTCCAGGAGCAGTTGTTTCAAATCCAATAGCAAAAAAAACAATTCTTTTATCAGGATTTTTCTCAGCAATCTCCAATGCATCCATCGGAGAATAAACAACTCGAACATCTCCTCCTCTGGCTTTAGCGCTTAACAAATCCCCATGACTTCCAGGGACACGAAGCATATCACCAAAAGAACAAAAGATAACGTCTTCTCTAGAAGCAATAATAATTGCGCGGTCAATAGACTCTAGCGGTGTTACGCACACAGGGCATCCAGGTCCATGAATAAGCGTAATTTCTTTAGGAAGAAATTCATCAATACCAAAACGAATAATCGAATGAGTCTGACCTCCGCAAATTTCCATAATAGTCCACTGACGGGTTGTTATCTGAAAAATAGCTTCAGAAATCCTTTTAACATCTTTGGCGCTACGATATTCATCAATAAACTTCATTGAAGCTTATCTCCTTCCCATTCTTCATCAG
>JAOZRJ010000080.1 GCA_029931885.1 Candidatus Omnitrophota bacterium
CTGAATATAAAGGGCTATATGGATCGGTAGTGCTTTTTATCTGTTTCTTTAATTCTTTAAGTCCACCTGGTTGCGGTTCGATGTACAAAGCATACACCTGTACTTGATGAAGTTCGTCAGAAACTCGCTGCAATTCATAAAACCACTCAAGAAATTGATCTATCGAATTTGTCACATCTTCTATTTGAGTGATTTTTTCGTCCAGAAAGCCGACCAATTCGTCGAATGCCTCTTCGGCAGTCTTAAGACTAGACTTAAAACCGACTAATTGATTTTCAACTTTACCTAAAATTTCACCAAACTTTGGCATCATTTCAGAATATAAAATTTTCTTATCCCAATTAGGCGTTTTGCCATTGTTTTCAATTCGTTCTTTATGATCTGGGGGATTTTCAGATATTTCTAGTATTTTTTTAAACTCTTGCCACTGATTATAATACTCAGCGGTATTTAACAGTTCAGCAAACAATTTAAGGATTGCAACATATTGTACGATGAACTCTGCAATATTGCCCGTGCATCCTGTCATCAATACAATACCACCCATCAACATAATATTTTCATCTAACATTTCGTCATTCAGTTCATCGTACAATGGCCGATTGATGTCAGAGGTATCCGTCAACGACTTCAGATATTCTTTAATAGCATCCTCGGCACTCAGTATCCAAACACCTGAATTCAAAGATTTATTTCTGGTCTTCCTAATATTTTCATGGAGTAATTTAATTCGTCGAACTTCTGATTTTTCATATATTTTCTTCATCCTTAAACGATCAAATTCTAATTTGTCACGTTTTTTTCCTTTTTTAAATTCTTTTTCCACAGCAAGTCGAGCGGCCTGGTATCGTTCTTCTGCTTCTTTCAATTCTATTTGAAACTTGGCACTCTCTAAATTCTCTGCGAAATCGGCACCGGGCCAAATATCTGTCAGATCGTAATAGGTGCCGATGTTATCTGTTCCACGAATCGTAATCATATGAAAACCAGAATTTTTTAATTGACGAACAACTGATATTATTTCATCCAAAATGAACACCATAGAAGCCAATAGTGGATTGGCAAAACCAGATACAAATGTAGATATCGTTGTAGAAATCGCTTTAATGGCTGTTAGCACACTTCCAAAACCTTCCATTGCTTCAGCGGACACGTTTAATGTGTCTTCTACAATCTCATTTAATTCTATCTTAAACTTTCTCTTTTCCCACGCCATTCTGTTTACTTTGTTGAATTTTAAGTCTCATTAAATCATCATACTTCCGTTGCTGCTCTTGTTTTAACAGTGTTAACACATCTTTCATTTGTGTTAACATTTTTGCCATAGATGAAAAATCCAAGCCCTTCTGCCATTTCTCTTCGTTAGATTGCATTATATATAACCCATTTAGTGTGGTCATCTACGGCTGTTTGAAACATGCTCTCCATTGCCGTAAAATCTTCTAGTAATTTCTTTATGTATTCTATGTCTAGTGCCAACATCAAATTGATGGCATCATATAAATTCTTGGCGTATCCTGCAGTCGTGGTCGTACCCATTCTTGAGGCGATTGATGATAACTCAGTATCAATCGCTGTTGAGAATGTTGTAGATGCAGAAACGTAGTTTGTCATGCTCGTCGTGGTGTACGCATATGACGAAGATGACGTGTCAAAAGCAGCGACCCAGGCAGCATTATAACTAATCAAAGCACTCATCACTGTATCAAACGTATCCACGGCTAAATAAAACGTAGTCTCGGCCGATGCATCTACATAATTCAATGTCTGACAAATTGAAGTAGACGCATTTATCACATCTTGATAACTGTCACTGTCCGTAATGTTCCGAACCCTTGTTGCACTTGGTGCGGGGAATCCAACATCCACAACTGGATTCACTTCATCATACAAATAATGTTGCATGTCATTAAAGTAACACGTGAATTCACTAATCACGCCCGAATCCCAAGTATACGGATCGGAACCCTGTGATGTATAATATGTTTGATAAACTATGTAAAACCCTTCAATGGCATCGTCGATTGCATATGTTGTTCGGTGCTGACCGGATGAAAATGGCACATAATAAGGAGTGTTTTGAGGTATCGTGGTTGTATTTGCAGACGTAAACGCTGCAATAACATCCATTGCCAATTGATATGGATTCGTAAAAGTGTATGTATCGTCCATCATATCGTCCTCTGACGGCATCACATCTGCAATCCATCGGATATCAGCATTAACTGAATAATCAAATCCGTCAATTAATCCGGCCGGCGGATATACTGGATAATCTGGATAATCTGGATTAACCTTTTTAGTCTTATGATAACTGTCACGATACAAATAAATCTCCTGAAAATCAGGAGGCGTAGATGGAAAAAACGGCTTTTCATATAAATTTGGATAATCGTTACTTTCTTCAGGCGTCTCAGTAGCGTTTGAGTCATTGTCTGGGTCACAACTTGCCACAATGTCGCAACTTGACGAATTAGACAAATCCATCCAACCAAACAAACTAACGAATTCATCATGATTCAATTTCATACATCCTTCAGCAGCAGGTACTGAAGCGCTTCCAGTATACCAAGTCCATGTATCATCTATCTGCAATCCCCAGCAGATAATAGTGATAATACCATAAACACTGTGATCTTCATAACTCTTAACATGATAATCGGATAACAAACTTGGTGTCACTTCCAATGAATCACTCGCTATATTAATTTTATCCATTGTTACAGATCCGTTCACCGGAGAGGTCAACGTTGACACAGATGTAATGTCTATATAATTATAATCGGCTTCCCAATCGTCACGGCCGGTCAAATGATTGAATGTCATTACAAGTGTGCTGTCTGCTGGCGGGTTGGCCAAATCGGGCGTGGTCGTAGATAACGTTATAGACACACTTCCCTCCACTGTTGATGTTGCTTGTGTCAATGTACCTGTCACGACACCTTCGCCGTCTTGTGATGTATATGTTCCTGAAATCGTAGAGCCACTTAAGGTTACCGCGAGAGGCGTTCGTACCTCAGTGTCTTCGGTGTAATCAGTTATGAATGACATTTCAAATCCCGCCTCCAATATATCTGGGTTGGCGGTTGGGATCACCACGTTACTATATGTTAGGGTGGTTGAATTTACAGAACCCAATACACTCGTCTCTATCACTTCATCTTTTATAGTGTAATCTACTGTGATTTCGTTTGTTGGACTTCCGGCATTAATATCCTTGAAACGTATTTTAAGGACGTTAGTATTCATATTATAATACGAATACTGCGTCTCCACCGTCATGCCTGAAATTGTTCCAGTGTCCATTATCATCGCTTTCTGTTCACCATTCACTTTAACCATCACAGAACTTAAGAGTGGAATCTCTGCAAGTTCAAACTTAAATACAAAATCCGCACTCATCGACACCGGCGTCTCAGTAGTAGCAACAACAGACGAGGCCACATAAGTATATTTCAACTCAATCACAGCGTCGTATGTGGTCGGCAACGCGGTGAATACAAGATCTAATTGACCGCTTCCGAAATTATAAAAAGAAGTATCAGGATCTATTGTTACACCTATCGTGTTCGTGACATTAGTGAAAACGCCATATAAATTTATCTCCGCTATCTTCTCGCCAGACACATACACATCTAAGGTAGACCCATCCTGTTGAAATATAGGAGATTTGTTTTGATAATCACCACTTCCGGCGAATCCAACAAATGTATAAGGCAAATCGCCTTGGGTATTTACGGGATCGGAAATAATTAAATCAATACCATCACCTGAAGATTTTGTAGGAGATGAAAACGCATCGCCGTGTTCTGACATATTACATAAAATCAAATTGCCGTCATCATCCTCTGTACTCACCATATAATAATCCGCACAATTGTCATTAGTCAGCGTGCCTGAAATGGTCGGTGTAAATTGAAATCCGAAAGATGTTAATGAAGGTCCTGACAGTCCATCGGTAGCAGAATAATCACTAAATCGATATGGATATGAACCCACATGTCTGTTCGCATAAGTAGTAGAACTTGAGGCCGCCTTTCCTTTGATTGCGGATTTAACAATGCCTAAATTCTCAATTTTAGGTATTGTTCCATCAGACAAAGAACCACCTGAGCCATCCTGCATCTCTAATGCTAATAGATATTTCTCAATAGCATCCTTCCGTGAACTCTGTACCTGATCAGGCAGACGAGTTATCTTATTCTGCAGCGTTTCTTTTTTTGTGTCTATGGCTGTCATATATTCCTATATCAATACACCGGTTGCTGATCCTTGTGGTGCTGAAGCAACGGCACCCGCAAAAGTTATAGTTGGCAAAGCTGCTGTAATAGCATTGTTAATTCCTGTTACTAATTGTTGCGCCTTCAGACCCTCCAATCCAATCTTATCAGGTCTCCATGCGTTCATTAACGCTGGTTGAATTATCGATTTCAATAAATCTGCTTGCATCGGAGTCGCTGTCAGTGGCGGGCCTTTATGAACCTTCATACTCCAAATACCTGCCTTAAAATATTTTGCAATTGCATCTGCAATAATCTTGGCCTCTTTATCACAATATTGCGCTAACGACAATAATTTATTACCTGACCACAATTCCGAATATCCTTTGGCAATCACTCCCTGTGCAATTGCTTTCTGGAATTTGCCCGGGAATGCTTCACCTCCACTATAAGGAGAATTCCCCAATACACCAGTCACTTGAATTGTACACATAGCCATCTTAAAACCTTTATCCAATTCCGTTGCAAACTTTTCAGCCAACTTATTTGCTTTAGATGGACCAGGCGTTTTCTTATCCTTAATCTGTTGTTCATAGGCTTTCGCCATTGGTGCAATTATAACTGGCATTATGATCCAAAAACTTTAGTTGATAGAAAATCGGCGGGCAAAGCCGGAGTAATCGGAACGGTGCTGGGCCCAGTACCCGTCCCATGCTGATGGTTATTCAACCATTTCAATAGTTTGGTGCCAAAAACAACCGGCTCTGTAGCTGAATCTGAACCCAAGTTAATTTTGATATTGTGAGTTAGAGTCAATGAAGACATGGATGATTTAACGCTGCCCATTGCTCCTTTCATTTCCACTTCGCCACTGGCACTTATATTTAGTCCTGCCAATTTGTTGATCAATTCAATTTTACCGGCGGCATCAATTTCAAGTCCTGCTAAAAGTGTCCCAAACTTCATGCCCATCACTAATGATGAAATGTCGATACGACCTAACTGGGTTTCTAACTCATATCCCCCGGCCTTCACTTCTATCTTGGCCGCAGTAGTGTTCGGGGGCATTGAAATTCCGCCGATGACATGACGAAACAGTCCTGAGTGATTGAATGATATATTAGCACCATTTATCGAAGTCACATTCGAGCCGACGATAGTCACTACATCCGCGGAAATTTTCTTCTCTCCATTAACGATTTCTTTTGCGGGAGCTTTCGTTAATTGAATCAATTGACCTGTCTCCATCGATATGGTAGGCGCTTTTAGTATAATGTCACTTTGAGATTCTATTACAAAAACCCCTCCAACTTGATATACTTTAGATCCACTGATCTTACTATAGTCTGTTCCGCCAACAAATGTGTTTCGATGATTTTTATAAGAACGTAGTCCATTCCCCTCGCAAACCAGCATGTCATTGCCTCTAACAGTCGTGAATGTGGGACCATACGATTGATGAACTTCGCCTGTGACATTGATTCGTCTGTCAGTATTGACCTTTTTAAATTCATTGTGTGCAATTATCTCACTCTTATCATGAGTGAAAATATTCATGGATGCACCCACGGCTTTAAATGTAGATCCACCGTCATCAGCGATATTCCAATATGTGCCAGAATCATGCTTCAAGAATATCCGTTTGTTATCCTCTGTAAAATCAAATAGAAAGACATTACCTCCCCGATCTTCTTTAACATGGACTGAACCATATTCTCCCAAACTTGATGTAAGTTCTGGCTCGGTGATTGTGATACCTTCAACACTGGCCGTGAAATTAGGATCGCCGTCAGCAGATTGTGAGAACTTATAGATCGCAGAAGATACAAGTCCAGTGACTCGGTTAGTCATTAAAGACGAATCTTCGGTGTCTGATTCTTTTATTTTAGGGTGGGGATTGTATATAACAGTCTCGTCACCGTCAACTGATGTAACGGTAGGCGGCCGGAGTTGTATATACTTAGAGGTTGAGGCCTCGGTGTCGATCTTACTTCGTCTGTCCGATAGATAGTCCGCTTGTTCACTATAGTTTAATGCCTGCTCAATTTTTTCTGCCATTCAATCCTCTATGCGGTTAATGGACTGTCGTCTATACCCTCTACTGCTTCTGCTGCTGCCAGAGCATCAACTTCATCCCGTACTTCAGCAGGCGATTTCTCGATATCGCCGGCGGATAATGTGCCTTCCTGAAAAGACGATCTAACAAAACCCAGCCAAATAACACTCATTGGATCATTTTTATTTGGAAATAACACATACACAAAATCATACTTCTCTGGCAAATCGCCCGATGCATCCCTAAATGGGGAACAGTGATTCGCCCAAATGGCATTTTCATATGTATCGTTATTCATGTTATGTTGACCGAGCACTCTGATCAATATTCTCTCTTGACACTTTGGGTCTGCATTAGACACAACTTGTGCTATTTTAATTCCCTCTAATCCAGTTAGTCCTTGTACATCATTTTCTTGTCCAAACATTATGCCTCGCCCGATTCGATTGTTCCGTAAAACCACGGAATGTCGCCCCAATCCATGAAGCCTTCCATCTGCAACGCTTCAATGGTCGTGTCGATAGTTTCATCGACGTCGAACTTATCTCCGTCAGCATTTTCATCGTCAGCTGTTTTAAATTCATTTGCTTGATTCCATTCAACCATATCGTCACGATCCAATACATTATAGCCGTCTGTTGTCAATGTGAGAATGTTGGCATACTGCATGCCCTGTATCATATGTCGATTGTTTCTAATCAAATACCAGCCTGAATATTGCTCATTCCGGCCTGCTGTTTGATCCACTCTAGGATAAACAACTTCAATCAAATTGCCCACTCGTTTACTCGTTGACTCTCCATTCACCATGGCATTTATCTTGAGCATGTCAGCATATAAATATGCCATTTTAGATTGTAATTGAC
>JAOZRJ010000081.1 GCA_029931885.1 Candidatus Omnitrophota bacterium
TCGTTAGTGCAAGACCCAATAAAAACTTTATCAAGCTTGATTGATGTCATCGGCGTCCCCGCTTTTAAATCCATGTACTCCAATGCTTTTATTGCTGCCTCTTTTTTTATTGGCTCGGAAAAATCATTTGGATCCGGAACGTTTGCATCAACAGAAACTACTTGTTCTGGCGATGTTCCCCATGTAACCTGAGGCTTAATGTCAGAGGCATTAATATTAATAGTTTTATTAAATTTTGCATCTGTGTCGCTTTTTAACGTTCTCCAATGTGAAACTGCTTTATTCCATTCTTCGCCTTTTGGCGCAAAGTCTTTTTCTTTTAAATACGCAAATGTTGTTTCATCTGGTGCAATCATTCCAGCACGGCCACCAGCTTCAATTGTCATGTTACAAATAGTCATGCGTCCTTCCATAGAAAGATTTCGAATCGTACTTCCCGCATATTCAATGACATAACCGGTTGCCCCATCTGTTCCAATTTGACCAATTATATAAAGAATGATATCTTTAGGTGTTACGCCTTTTGACAAAACTCCGTCGATATTAATCAGCATTGTCTTCGATTTATTTTGTTGCAACGTTTGTGTTGCCAAAACATGCTCTACTTCTGATGTTCCAATGCCAAACGCTAATGAACCAAAGGCACCATGCGTTGCCGTATGTGAATCACCGCAAACAATAACCATTCCGGGCAATGTAAAGCCTAACTCTGGTCCAATAATATGAATAACCCCCTGATCAGGGTGCATAAAATTTAATAGTTTAATGTCAAATTCTTTGCAATTACGCTCTAACGTTTGCATTTGAATAAGTGAAATTTCGTCCGCAAAAGATAAATCTTTGGCCCGCGTTGGGACATTGTGATCCATGGTTGCACATGCTCTTTTAGGATGACGCGCTTTTCGTTTATTTATGCGTAATCCCTCAAATGCCTGCGGTGATGTAACTTCATGCAATAGATGGCGATCCACGTAAATAATCGTCGCATCCCCTTGCTTTTCGCGAACAACGTGAACATCCCAGATTTTTTGATAAAGTGTTTTTCCCATAAAGTACCTTTAAAATATCAAAATTTATTGATTAAGTTATTTAATTTAACATAGAGCCTTTGTGGATTCAAGCATTTTCTAGGACCTTAATGGAGCCTAAAGATGTTTTTGTTTCTGATAAACTTCAATGAAATATTCAATCGAACGATCATAGGTTTTTTCAGCATCTGCTGGGAAATAACAGGCAGGTAATGCGCCCTTGCTGCGATGATAGTGAATGCACTCACAACACATCCCTTTTTTAGAGCAATCATAGCTACAATTACAAAATTCAAGATTTTTAGCTTTATTAACACAATTCATTATGGCGTCATCTCCTTTAATTCTTTTAACACAGGCTGGATAGTGTATTTTTTTGTCGGAACAATTTCCCCTTTGTTAAGCATACGGCGAATTTGATCGACCGTATTTAAACAATTTCTTTCTCCTTGAGCAAAATTATCAATAATATCTTGGGGTACATAAGTCGGACCCATAGCTTTAAAAAGCCGGGAAGCATCGCCGTAAAGAAGCGCAGCTTCAAGATAAAGCGTAACGCATTTTTCTGCACCTTCGCGGCCAGGTTTCATTTTAATAATTTTTTCTGCAAAGGTAACAACTTCCTGTGCGCGTTGGATATTCGCAAAAGCTTGTGCTTTAAGTTCTTCTACAGATTTTTCTGCGAAACTATTATTTAAGAATACAAAACAGATAAATATACTCAAGATAATCTTCGTAGTCATTATGTTCCGATTTTACGATGAATTACGGATTTGTTTTTTAAGATGATTTAAAAATGCATTTGGTGCGTCAGAGGGTTGATCTGCCTGCTTAGTGGTTCCTTTATGTCCTTCTTCAGCGCGCATAGCATTGGAGGTCATCATCTTCTCCTTTTTTTTATGCCAAACGCGCTTCTTAGCTTTTTTTACCATTATTTAGATTTTCGAAGACGGGCTCTTCGAATTGCAAGACTAATTTTCTTTTTTGTCGCCGCAGAATGTTTTTTACCATACATAGGGTTTTTCTTTCCCTTCATTTTTTTTGCTAATGTTTCTTTTGTAGCCTTTGTATGTTTTTTTCCATAGAAAGAATTCTTCTTTCCTTTTTGAGCTGAGCTAATTTTGCGAATTGTTGCTGCAGAATGTTTCTTTGCCATGTACGTTTTTCCTCCCTTAAAAGGTTAGATGAGTCTTCGTAAAACGGTATGCAAAATGCCACCATTTCTATAATAATCAATCTCTACCTGAGTGTCTAGCCTTAATTTTGTATAAAATTTTTTATACGTCCCTCCCGAACATTTTGCAATAACAGAAATTTTCTGTTGTGGTTTAATATTGTTCTGGAGACCGATGATATCAAAAATTTCATCACCTTTTAATCCAAGAGTGCTGAAATTTTCACCTTTTTTAAATTCCAAAGGCAAGATGCCCATACCTGCCAAATTGCTGCGATGAATACGCTCATAGCTTTCGGCAATCACGGCTTTAACTCCAAGAAGCGCAGTACCCTTAGCTGCCCAATCTCGAGATGAACCTGTCCCGTATTCTTTCCCAGCAAGTATAATTAAGGGTGTTTGAGCTGCTTTATATAATGTAGACGCAGAATAAATATCCATGATTTGCTTTGTCGGGTGATGAAGCGTCCAAGAACCTTCATTTCCAGACGCAAGACGATTTTTTAAACGGATATTCGCAAATGTTCCGCGTGTCATAATACGATCGTTTCCTCGACGAGAACCGTAGCTGTTGAAATCATTTTCTTTAATCCCTAATTCCTGAAGATATCGGCCAGCGGGACTTTTTTTGGCAATTGGCCCAGCCGGAGAAATGTGGTCTGTTGTTACAGAATCACCTAAGACTGCTAACGCGCGACCTCCAACAATATCGCAAATGTTTCCTGCCTGCTTTGTCATTTCAGTAAAAAACGGTGGCTGCTGAATGTACGTGCTTTTTTCTTTCCATGGATAAAGTTCTGTTTTCTTTGATTTTATTTTTTTCCATTCTTTTGTTCCTCTCAGAACATTCTTATATTGTTTTTTAAACATCGCAGAAGTAATAGCCTTTTTTGCAATTTTATTTATTTCATCGTTCGTTGGCCAAATATCACTTAAATAAATATCATCCCCATGCTTATCCTGTCCAAGCGGTTTTTGCACCAAGTCCACATGAACATTTCCAGCGAGCGCATACGCAACAACCAGGGCAGGACTCGCCAAATAATTCGCCTTAACCCATGGGCTAATTCGTCCTTCGAAATTACGGTTTCCGCTTAAAAGGCTTGCTGCTATAATATTTTCTTGCTGAATTTTTTTAGTAACAGTTGAGCTTAATGGCCCACTGTTTCCGATGCATGTCATGCATCCGTATCCGGCTAAATTAAAGCCTAGTTTTTCTAAATATATTAGCAATCCTGCTTTCCTTAAGTATTCAATAACAACTTTAGAGCCAGGCGCTAAGCTCGTTTTTACAAATGGTTTAACAGTTAATCCTTTTTCAACAGCATTTTTTGCTAAAATTCCAGCACCGATCAAAACAGACGGATCAGACGTATTCGTACAGCTTGTAATGGATGCGATCACAACCGAGCCATCAGATAACCGATTATCCTTGTTTTTAGACTTAGGAAATGCTTCTTTGAATTTATTTTTCATTTGGCCTAAAGCAATGCGATCCTGAGGACGCTTGGGTCCAGCTAAGCTTAACAAAATTGTATTTAAGTTAAATTCAATAACTTTTGTGTATTTTGCTGGCTCAGAACTTTTTTTATGAAACATCCCCTGCGCTTTAAAATATTGCTCAATGATGTCAACTTGCTCCTTGCTTCGCCCAGTTTTGAGGTAGTATTCAATCGTTTTTCCATCAATCGGAAAAACCCCCATGGTTGCTCCGTATTCTGGAGCCATGTTAGCAATCATTGCTCGATTTTCAAGACTAAGGCTATCTAGGCCGTCACCAAAATATTCAACAAACTTTCCAACAACGCCTTCTTTACGCAAACGCTCGACAATTGTTAAAACTAAATCAGTTGACGTAATGCCATTTCGCAATTTCCCTTTCAGCTTAAAACCCACAACTTCTGGTAAAAGCATATTAAGTGGCTCTCCGAGCATAACAGCTTCTGCCTCAATGCCGCCAACGCCCCAGCCCACAACACCTAAACCGTTAATCATTGTCGTATGGCTATCTGTTCCAATCAAACTGTCAGGGTATAGAACATTTTCTTTTTCGGATTTTTGACGTAAAACGCCTTGAGCAAGGTATTCTAAATTGATTTGATGAATAATTCCTGTAGCAGGCGGAATAACTCGAAAATTCTTAAAAGCTTTTTGTCCCCATTTCAAAAATTCATAACGTTCTTTATTGCGTTTAAATTCTTTTGTAAGATTTTTCTGAAACGCATCTTTCGTGCCCGCGTAGTCAACTTGGACAGAATGATCAATAATTAAATCGCAGGGAACTTGAGGGTTAATTTTTCGGTAATCGCCACCTAGCTCTTTGAGAGCGTTTCGCATAGCTGCCAAGTCCACAACACATGGAACGCCTGTGAAGTCTTGAAGAATTACACGACCAGGTTTAAAAGCGATTTCAAGTGCTTTCTTTGATTTTGGCGACCAGCTTGTGATGCTTTGAATATCTTGTGAGGTAATTTTGTATTCATCGCAATTACGCATTGCGCTTTCGAGAAGAATCTTAATAGAGAAAGGTAGCTTATCTACGTTTTTAAAACCAAGTGATTTTAGGCTCGGAAGATGAAAAATCGTAAAACGTTTCGATTTAACTTTTAATGTCTTTTTGACGCGACTAAGATTAATTCTTTGCTTCACTTATATTCCTTTTTTTTGATGAAATCATCAAAATTTTATCATAAAATACAGATATGGCTAGTGTTATTATTAATGGCTGCACGAAATGCAAAAAATGTGTTGAGGTTTGTCCGGTTGAAGCGTTTCATGAAGATGACGAAATGCTTGTCATCAATCCAGATGTTTGCCTTGATTGCGGTGCATGTATTCCTGTATGTCCTGTAAATGTTATTTATGCGCAAGAAGATCTTCCCGACGATGTAAAATATTTTACCCAGCATAATCACAAGAAATCAAAAATCCTTCCTGTTATTTTAGAAAAGAATTAATACAGTTTTTTGTATATTCCAATTGTCTGCGCTTGATCAATAATATGATCTTGAATTCTTGCCCTTAAATCTGTATAGGTTGAGTCTTTGTTGAGATTTAATGTTGTATCAAGTGCGTAAATTTTAAAAATATATCGGTGCGTTCCGCTTGGCGGGCATGGGCCAGACCAGTTTTTCTCTTGAGAACTTGTAATACATTCAATGCCCGGAACAGATCCCTCGTTTATTATTTGTGTATCTGGTGAAATATTGTAAACAGCCCAATGATTCCACAGCCCTCTAGGTGTATCTGGATCGTCGACGATTAAAACAAGGCTCTTCGCTTCCTCGGGCGTCCCAAAAATTTCAATACCAGGACTAACATTCTCTCCCTGGCAAGTAAATTTTGTCGGCATTCGTGTATTACTTTTAAAGGCAGGCGTGTTGATTTCCATAGAAAACCCTTTCTTTGTTATAAAAATTAAATTCAGTATAATAATTATAATAAATACAAATTTTTTCATGAAGACTCCCTTTATTTAATTTCAATACCAATAGGACAGTGATCTGATCCAAGAACATCTTTTAGAATAAATGATGTTCTTACTTTTGGCAAGAAATTATCGTTTACAAAGAAATAATCCAAGCGCCAACCAACATTGCGACTGCGAGCAGCTGTCTTATAATCCCAATATGTATAATGATGCGGTTCATCCTTACAAAAATAACGAAAAGTATCAACGTAGCCTTTAGAAATAAATTTTGTGATCCACGCGCGCTCTTCGGGTAGAAATCCGGTATTCTCTGTGTTGTTTTTTGGACGCGCTAAGTCAATCTCAGTATGTGCAGTGTTAACATCTCCGCAGATAATAATATTTCTACCTTTTTTTCTTAAAGCTTCTGATATCTGCAAAAATTTATCATAAAAATTCATTTTATAAGGAACACGTTTGTTGCCAGCACCACCATTTGGAAAATAGATGTTAAAAAGAATGAAATTCCCAAAATCTAGAATAAGATTTCGTCCTTCGCAATCAAATTCTTTCTTGCCAAGTTCGCACGAAATACTTTTCGGATTTCTTTTGGTAAAAACAGAAACTCCGCTATAACCCTTTTTTTCTGCCGACGACCAAAATGTTTTATAGCCTTTTGGTTTTAAAAGATTAGCAGAGAGTTGTTCGGGGTGACATTTTGTTTCTTGTAGGCATAAGATATCAGGATTGATTTTTTGGAGCCAGGTTAAAAAACCTTTTTTCTCGATCGCACGAATTCCATTCACATTCCAACTCAAGATTTTCATATTCCTACTTTCTCATCATAGATGCCAGCGCATAAGGCTAGGCAATTATTGCACTTATTTGCTGATAAGCTATAACTTTTTATTTCATGCCGAGATCTTTCAATAATCGCTTTACCACAGCTTGAGCAAAATGTCGTTGCGCCCTCAAGATCGTCAATGTTTCCTGTATAAATATATTTTAACCCTTGTCGAATAGCTATTTCTCGTGCATTGGTGAGCGTTGACGCTGGTGTTGATTGGTGATTTATCATCTGAAAGCTTGGATGAAATGCGCTGAAATGAATTGGTGTTTCAGTTCCCAAATTGTCAAAAACCCAAGAACATAATTTCTTTATTTCTTCTTCAGAATCATTTTCACCTGGAATAATTAAATTTGTTATCTCAAGCCAAGTATTTGTTTTCTTTCGAATGTATATGAGCGTGTCCAAAACAGGTTGAAGCTTAGCCATCGCAAGGCGCTCATAGAAATCATTATTAATGGATTTCAAATCTACATTGGCCGCATCCATATGCTCAAAGAAATCTTTTCTCGGCTCTGGATTGATATAGCCAGCTGTCACGGCAACAGTTTTTATATCTATTGAATGACACTCTTTGGCTGTATCAATAGCGTACTCTGCGAAGA
>JAOZRJ010000272.1 GCA_029931885.1 Candidatus Omnitrophota bacterium
GGGTGGTTTCATCGGCCTGGATGAAAAAACCTGACAAAACCTCATCTATCAGCAGCAATTCCCGCTTCCTGCTGAAAGGCCCAATATCAGTGTATCTTGAGATTTGTTTTTCGTAAAGCTTTGACATGAAAAATAGCTGAGAATCGCTTTATGGAGATTTTTTTCAAAAAAAAGTGCCCAAACTGCACATAAAATTAAAGTAAAACTGGACATTATGCGAACGATGGTTCATGATTAGTCCCCATAAAAGTCATGAAACATCAAAGCCAACAAAAAAAGGGTAAGCTAGCTTCTCGAAAGCATCTTAGTGCTGATCCACTGTTCAAAAGTCTGCATAAAGATTTTTTGGGCATATCGGATCACCGTGAGGATGATACCGTTATTTCAATGGCTGACGCCTTGATGTCTGGATTTGCCGTTTTCTCACTCAAAGAACCGTCTTTGCTTGCTTTTGACCAACGAAGGAAAACTGATGGAAATTTAGGAAGCATTTACCATGTAGACAATATACCGTGTGACTCGCAGATGCGAACTATTCTGGATGAAGTAGATCCAGTGGAAATTCGGCCTGCGTACAAAAGCATTTTTCGCGAACTGCAAAGAGGCAAAGCCCTAGAACCTATGGTTTTTTTCCAGGGATGTTATCTATTGTCTTTGGATGGAACTGGCTTCTTTTCCTCAAAGAAAATCTTCTCGGATAATTGTTTGGAAAAAGTAAACAAAAAGACCGGCGAAATTACCTATTACCAACAGATGCTAGGGGCGGCAATTGTTCATCCCGGTTTCAAAGAGGTAATTCCGTTAGCGCCGGAGTTCATAATCAAACAAGACGGCCAAAGCAAGAACGATTGTGAGCGTAATGCTGCCAAACGTTTCTTCGGGAAGCTAAGAGAGGACCACCCGCATCTACCCCTTATAATAACCGAAGATGCGTTAAGTTCGAATGCGCCACATATAAGGGAGGCGGAAAAATACAATCTTCATTACATTCTGGGTGTCAAAAAGGGCGATCATCCGTTCCTGTTCAAAAAAGTGGAAGAAGCACAAAAGAATGGCGAAGCCATTCAGTTTGATTTGGTCGACAAAGATGATCCCCAAAAAACGCATCGTTTCCTTTTCCTTAACCAAGTCCCGCTGAATGAATCAAATCAGGATTTGTTGGTTAACTTCTTGGAATACTGGGAAATCACGCCCGAAAAAAAACAGCATTTCAGTTGGGTTACTGATTTTACCATAACAAATGACAATGCCTATGAACTTATGCAAGGCGGTCGAGCACGCTGGAAGATTGAAAATGAGACTTTCAATACCCTCAAAAACCAGGGCTATCATTTCGGGCATAATTATGGGCTCGGGAAGAAAAATCTAAGCGTAGTCTTTACGATGCTCATGATGTTGGCATTTTTAGTTGACCAAACGCAGCAACTCTGCTGTCCTCTATTTCGAGCTACATGGCATAAACTCGGTAGCAAAAGAGAACTGTGGGATCGTATGCGGTCCCTGTTTAGAGATTTTGCATTCAAATCGATGAGGATGCTTTACGAAGCCCTCTTTTACGGGATAAAATTCCAACCTCCGATCATTTTGTATGATGGCGGGTAAATTCAATATGTACGAGAAAAACATACAAAAAGCATCAATTCCAGAAAAATTGGCATTTGCCAATAAGGGACAACTGTGCGGTAAATCATATGGGCTTGGCTTATGTCTTGTTTTCGGCCTACGTTTATTCAAAAATTGATTGGCCAAACAAAGAATTTCGAGTAATTTTTAGCAACGTTTTCTGAGGACAGCGCTCGTTTTTTAAAAATGTTAAAATATGGACTCGGTAATGGGATGGGCGGGAATTGCTGAAGAAATATGTACCGACTGCCGAGACAAGGCAAGAGAATTAAAATACCCCTTTGT
>JAOZRJ010000082.1 GCA_029931885.1 Candidatus Omnitrophota bacterium
AAATTTTAAAGATTTACCCAGGTAAGGTTTCATCCACAGTACGACAATAACTTGAGGAAAAAACCAAAAATGGCAGGTTTTTTGAGAAAACCCACCTTAGCACTATGGGTAGATTTTCGTTTAACTGTTTTTATTTACGGCATAAAATGTTTGTATTCAATGCCCCCCGAAGGGAGGTCTTCATAGAAAACCCGCCAAATATATATTCTAACCCGCCGCTTATATCGCGATTATTTTTTATTTGGTTGCAAAAATAAAACCTTCGCCAATTAAATTAATTTGATTTTTTGGTAATTTCTATCAAAAAATAGACTTCTCATACTGAAAAAAATCAGTAGGTTAAGATTGATCCCTCAATATTTTTTCTCCGATTTTTGAAGGTATTGTAAAAGAATAGCTTTTGAGTCTATTTAAATCTGTAATGATTGGATAGGATAACACTCTCCAGGTTGGAAATTGTTGGCAGGCTAACGTTTCCCCTTTTTTTCTTTTTCATCCCTCCTTATTAAATAATGCCTTTTTGTTTCAGCCATCGGATTTGAGTCACGGACATATCACAAGGATCCTTTATTTTTTCAGAGATATTGACTGAAGAGCCATTTAAGTTATTGAAAGTCTGATTCCAATTGAAGATTTTCGATTTGAAGCCACAGGCTTGCAGTGTCGAATGGGTTTCTCGCGCGCCCGCAATTCCGGCAATATCTCGATCTAAGAACAAGGTTATTTGGGGAATATTGACCTGAGCATCTATATATTGCAACCGGGCTAACTGCATTTTTGTGATTTGGGAACCCATCAGTGCCCCGACATTAAGGCAGCCAGCTTCAATTAACCTAGCGGCATCAAAAAAACCCTCCACCAGTATCAACCCATGTTGTTTAATATGAAGTCGGGCTTTGTCATCGGTTATCAGCTTGTCCTGATTAAAAATTTCTATCCCTTTTTTAAATGGAAAGCTCCAATATTTACCGTTCAAGATTTCCTGTTCTCTTGTTAAAGCCCGGCCGACATGGGTTAAAATAATCGATTTTAACCTATTGCGCATTTCATTGATACCGCGTATCTGGAATACGATCCTGCCATTTAACGGGGACTGCTTCTTTCCATTTGTTGACAGGTAACCACAGCCCAAATACCGGCACGTTGTAATTGAAATGCCTCGTCTTTCAAATTCAGGATGCTTAGGTTGTAGCCAGGGCCGTAAATCCACTCGAATCGGCGTGTTCTTTTCACCTGTGGACGAAATAATCTTTTTTTCTTTTTCATCCCTTGAT
Source organism: Candidatus Omnitrophota bacterium (assembly GCA_029931885.1). The sequence continues at coordinate 1,275 of JAOZRJ010000082.1, forward strand.
TTATGCAATACGGTGCCAAGCTTCATATCCGTATCGGGTATGAGTCTCGAAATACCCTGATCAACCATCCATTGGGCAACTTCATAGCAATTCAACACGGTTCCCTGCCGAGATAACATTTCCTGGCAAAAATTGAGAATCCCTTTTTGGGCGCCTTTGCCGCTGCTGAAATCCTTGAATATGTTTCTCTTTAAATCCAAATGCAATGAGGCGTTTTTGTCATCGGCAAACGGAGATCTGATCCATATCTCATCTTTCTTGGCGCGTCGTTTTTGGTCTATATTCAGCCCGAAAATTTCTATGACCCTCAGCCAATTCGCATTTTGCCATACAGCGCGCATCTGTTCACGAGACAGGATATATCTATTTGTCGTCATGGGACATACCTTCTTCATCCGGCTTTATATTGCAGGCTTCGGCCATGCGGTAACTCTTCTACATTTCAAAGCCCGCTTGATGCTTTTAATAAATAAAGGTGTGGTGCTTTTTCGATATAAACAACCAATATAATTAAAGAATAGACCTTTGTGAATGGGACAACATCCATACAAATTTTTTCCTGATGGTTTCAGATGAACAATGATGCCATAGCGGGATAATACCATTTCCAGGTTGACAGTTTTTTTTATGCTTTGATATTACCCATTCTGTCATTTTGGCGTAGTCCTTATATCATCTATTTTAGGATCGTTTTATTCTGATTTTGCAATGCCTTCTGTATATAAAGCCGGCCTTAGGGCCGAGTTTATATTTATTTTTTCAACGGATGAATTATTCGGAAGGATTGCGGAGCGAGGGACCGTCGATTCTGATAGTCGTACATTTATGCTTGAGACGATCCAGCATGGCATCCACAAGGTCTTTCTTTTTAAAAAGATCATACCATTCCGGATAATCAAGATTGGTCGTAATTATCGTTGATTTGCGGGTATAACGTTCGCTCATCAACTTAAAAAATGCATTGATCTGTTCGGATTTGAGAGTCAGATAGCCAAGCTCATCAATTACCAAAAGATCGTATTTTGAAAGTCGTTTGATGAGTTTTGGACTAGTCTGGTCAGCCAAGGAGGCATACATTTCATCAAGCAAATCCTGAGCATTGTAAAAACGGCCACGATATCCCTCGATCACTGCCTGCCGCAAGAGACCTGTTGCCAAACCTGATTTACCAGTGCCGGTTGGACCGATAAAGACAATATTTTCCGATCTAGTCACAAATGAGAGTTCCGCCAGGGATTGAATCTGATGTTTGCGAATGCCTGACTGAATATCGAACGGGAACGTCTGGAGTGTCCAACTCCAAGGGATTTTGGCATTATTAATTCTGTAGGCCATGCTTCGTTCTTTTCGGTATTTGAGTTCCTCCCCAAGCATACGGTACAACACTTGTGTCACAGACAACCCTTTCTTCTCGGCTAGATCCAGTTCACGGTCCAGGACTTCGGCTATTCCCTTGAGACGCAGTTCATCTAAAATTTGTTTAATTTTTTTTCTCAAAATTCCTCCAGATCAAAAAAGTCGCCGGCCACATTCGATAAAATCATACGTTCCAGACGATTCAGGTCGAAAAGTCCATAATGCAGGGCGGTTTGTATGGCTTTTATAAACGCATCGCCGGGATAGGTTCTTTTCAGCTCCAGCAACTGCCTGAACTTGCGTGCTCCGCGGCCACGGACATGCTTTTTTAGCGCATTGATGTAATGATCCAGGACCATGGAGTGTCCTGTGAGGGCGGTCACTTCTTTTAACGGTGTTGATTTTCGTGCAACAGGTGGAGAATGATGTCCTGGCGACTTTATACGGGCGTTTCTTTTATCAAGCAGACGCGAATGCAGGGCTACTTCATCGCGGTGGTAATATACGCGGATAAACTCCCATCCCTTATGTACCTCCACGGTTTTACCCACCAGTCGTTCCGGTACGGAATATCGGTTGGTGTCCACAGTAACATAACCGGACATATCTACAACACAATATCGGGTTTCATAAACTGGCGGCATATAGACGGGCAGTTTTTGGAGATAACGCTTCTCCAGCAGATAGACCAACTCCGGTGTTTTGCCATTCAGAGAGCGCTTTGGCTTTTCATTGGCGATGTTGTCGCACCACCAAAGGGCCTTTTTATTGAGATCGACCCAGTCGGCAAATTCACGCCCGGCCAGAAAATTCCCCTCCACATACCGAAACAATCTTTCAATACGTGCCTTGCGGTCGGCATGATTAATCTCATGGGCGTCAAAGGTCACGCCATGATAATCCCCAAACCCTTCCATTTCCGGAGAGATCACGGCATTTTTGCCTGCCCCGCCGGCCAAGATAACACTCGTATTGTCAATGACACAGCGTGGGCATATCCCATCAAAATAACGAAAGCCCTCATCCAGAAAAACCTTGGCTTCAAACCGGGTGAACTTAGGGTAATACTGAACGTAAATTTTACGTGAATAGGCCAGAATTAGCCCAGCGCACTGTGCGTTGACAAGATTTCCATTTTTTTTGACCCTGTGGGGCGACGTGTCATGCTGCATCTCCTCAGCCAGACCAAATTCATATTCCCCACTACGTTTGACGCGTTCCTTGTCCCTGAGCGTCATTTCGCGAATTACACGAGTCAATGAACTGTAGGGGATATCCGTATCATATAACGCTATGAGTTCCTCCCGTGCCCGTACAGCATTCCCATCACATTTTTTCAGCTGTTCGTCGATGGCGGGGACAAGATCATCATAGGTCGATCCTTTATTTTTATTGGTTGGCGTATCGTTCAGGACACGCCGGATCGCTTTTCTGGAGTGTTTCAATTCGCGACTAATTTTCCGGATGGACATCCCTCTTTTTCGTAGTTCCCGAATGGTGTTCTCTGTCTCAGTTGGCAACATGGTTCCTCCTTATTTTTTCCATAAGTTCGTTAAATTCGCAGGCCGCTGCATCAAAGGCGCTCATCAGCAAATTCCGGTCAAAATCTGACTGGTTTTCATAAAAAACCACATCCACCTCCCGGGTTAATCGTTTGAGCATACACGTGATATTTTTGATATCCTTTATAAAGCGCCCCTCTGGCCCATTACGGATATCCTCCGCTTCTTTCGTCTCGGCCTTCGCTTTAAGGACCTTCAGCACAAGACGCGGGTTTTCCACCATAGCAGACCGGTTCTTTTTATTAGCACCGCAATAGGCCTTGAACCATTCCATTAGTTCTCGTGTGGTATAAGGATGCGCTACTATATGCTGTGTTAATTGTTTAGCGTGATTCGAATTGGCGCGCGCCAAGGGTGCCAAGATCCGGGTAACGCTCCAGATCGGTATCCGGCCTTTTTGAACATGCTCTCGCATTTCATTATCCAAACCTTCCAATACCTGAAGACGCCTGGAGATAAAACTTTCAGATTTGCCCAGAAAACGAGCCATATCTGCTTGGGAATAATTAAAACGAAGCATGAGATCCCTGATCAGCTCGGCGTATTCAAATATTTCCCATCTTCTGGCCTGAGTACGGCACATAGTATGGATCAGCGTTTCCGGCTCGCTTTCATGGATTTCGGCCATCACTTGGTCTTGCCCTAATCTCTTCAAGGCCGCCACTCGAATGTAACCGTCCAGAAGAATATGTCCCAGAGGGGTTTGTGGCACGACCACTACCGGCGTAAGCTGACCGTGAGATTCCAGTGATGCACAAAAACGCCTGACTGTTTGGATATTCCGGATACGTGTATGGATGTAGCGCAAATTAATATGCGCGATCTCTATCTCTTTAACCTCGATTTGCATGGCATAATGACCTTTCGATTAAGCATTTGGTCGTTGCAGGTAATTGCTTTGAATTTTAATGACAATGAAGTCTGTGCGCCAATCAATTTTAGATTTATTATAATGTAATCAGATAAGCCTACATACCAGTGGAGTGTGGGTAGCTGAAAAATTTATACCAGCTTCCCGGAAGGTGTAAAATTTTTGAAAATATAAAGGATAAGAAAGACTGACGTGTTATTTTTAGATTATCAAACCATAAAAAGCCAAATTTTCGACATACGTCATCAGCCTCGCCCAAAAGGGTTAATTGCGATGTTGTGAGGCTGTACCAAACAAAAAAAATGCGAGTTCGTTTGCACCACCGTTGGATTTGTAAAAATCTAAGGCTAATCCATCCGGACCGCGTATAGAAGGATTAATGTATTGGGATTCGTATTCGGTTGCCATTTTTAAAAATACAATCAGTCCGTTTTCAAGATCTCTTTTCATTATGACAAACTGCTCATGATTTGATTTATAAAATTCATGCACGACAACGAAACGATAAAACGCCAACCTCATAATTTTTTCCCATTCCAACAGAATAGCGATGCTGATAAAATCGGCGACATCCTCAAAATCCACCAGCTGTTTTTCAATAGCGTCCATGGCGTTAAATAGGCTTAATTTATGATTAAGCTTTAGGTAAACCGCAAGAGTCATGAATTTTAAGGTTAACCGCCGGTAGGGAACAAGCATCAGAGGTAATAAAGAGAATGTTTTGTGATTGCAAATTCTTGTCCCTTCACCCCTGCATAAGAACCGAAAAGCAGGAAGATCAGGAACTTTGAAACCAGTCAGAGGACATTCTGCTCCTCTTTCGTAGAAACCAAGATATTGTGCGCAATCAGGTGCTTTGCAGATCAAGCACTCTTCTGAATAATCGGGAAGGATCCATGCGCCAGATTTAGCAAGTAGGTAATACTTTTGCAAACTTACCTTAATGTGATAGGGTTCTTGCATGGGGAATCTTTTTTTGGTTTTTGTTTTTTGCCCAAATTACATTACCTTAAGAATGATTCCCCTGCAACTTTTCTGCTCTATGTTTTTTTTAAAATTAATTAAGCTGCTTATGAGAGCCTTATATTTCCAAAGCGCTATCGGGGACCAGCTGGATGATATAATAATCCTAAGTTACCATTGCAAAATGGATGATTATTAAAATGAGGTTTTGCAGTAGGTGGGTCAGTTTTATTTATTTCCGGATTTGGAATATTCCGGCTTGGTGGGTCAAAATTCCGGCGGAAAGCGAGATATAAAAAAATATGATGACAATTTAATGGGCGGGGTGTTTTCATGAGCAAAACGTGGGTAACTTCAATTTAGCGTCAAGGAGCATTAATCCGTAAAGCGCAAGAAGTTTGAACTGAGAAGCATCATCGGCTACTAAAATTTTTATGATCGGCCACTCGCTCTGTTGATGATAATACGCAATCGCTGTGGCCTCCAGGATTCTGGTTATAGTGGTTTTGCCTACTTGCTTACCGTTGGGAAGAAGGTTATCAACAATTTGATCCATTTGCTCTTGGTTGAAAACGGTATTCTTTTTTGCTCCATCCAAATAGTTTATCAATTTCTTGCTTACCTTGAACTGTTGAAGTAATTGAAATGCTTCTTCATTGAAAATGAATTTTCTCGGTTCGAAGTTTCTCATTACATCCAATACACTCAAACGGTCTTTTCGTTCTGTGGTAAAAAAAAGTGTAACAAGAGCGTTGCAGATTATTTGGGTGTAATGCTTTACACCATTTACAGTGCACCCCGTATCATCGATTTGCAGATACTCACTGACCTCCAATATAGCTCGAAAAATATCGTTCTTTTCCTCATGGAAAACTTCCATATACTTATGCTTGATCAATCGATTGGTTACATAACTGACAGATATTAGAATTTCATAATTTCTTATAAATTCTACAATTTTGATGATGGAACTTTGGTGGAAGGACAAACATACC
>JAOZRJ010000273.1 GCA_029931885.1 Candidatus Omnitrophota bacterium
AATTATTATGAAGGACGGCGTGATCTACAAAAATGACTTATAGCCAAAAGTTGTATTGGGCTCAACATACATGATCTGCCACGGTATCTTGCGGGATTCTGTTATCGCCAGCAATCCCCGATATGCGTTCAAAGCCTTTAATAGCGTAGGTTTAACATGAACTATTTCGTAAACTTTTCCATTGCAACAGGCTGTTTTAACGCCATAAAAAAATTCCAAATAATGCAAATTAGCACTTGACATAACCATCAGTATGGGCGGCGATTTTTACTTGTAATATCAATCACTTACAAGGAGAATTGTCATGTCTACCCTCAAGAATTTAGTTAATCGGAACCGTAACAGCTCTAAAACTTTTCGCAGGATCAAAATGCGCGCTCATCTCAATGCAGATAGCCTCTATGGCCAGATACGAAAGGACTTTGATAAGGTCAAAGATCATCGAGCAAGCAATGCCAAGATATCATTAACCGATATGCTAATGTCTGGCTTTGCCTTGTTTGCTGTCAAAGACCCCTCGTTGCTGGCCTTTGATGAACGACGTCAAGAAGATCCTGATAGTCTGCATACCGTTTTCGGCATAAGCCAGATCCCTTGTGACAGTCAAATGCGCACCGGTCTTGACCCAGTTGTTCCCAAAACTATTCGCCGGCCATTTACGAGTATTTTTGCCCAAGCTCAGCGTGGTAAAGTTCTGGAGAAGATGACCTGTCTAGGTGGGCATCACCTCCTGGCCCTTGATGGAACTGGCATATTTTCGTCTGAAAAGCTCAGTTCTGACAATTGCCTCCAGAAGAAAAAGCGTAATGGCAAAATAGAGTATCATCAACAGATGCTTGCCGGAGCTTTTGTCCACCCAGATCGGAGTGAAGTAATCCCAACCTGCCCAGAGATGATCGTTAAGCAGGATGGCAGCACCAAAAACGATTGTGAACGTAATGCCGCAAAGCGTTATCTTGCTGATCTGCGTCGCGAGCATCCTCATTTGAAGATTATTGTCACAGAGGACGCCTTAAGCTCTAATGCACCCCATATTCAAGAACTACAGCGTCATGATATGCGCTACATACTTGGGGTCAAACCAAAAGATCATGTATACCTGTTCGATCTTGTTGATAAGGCCGTTAAAAATGGGGAGATTACAGAATTTAAAATTGCTGACCCCAAGCAGAAGAATGTTCTACACTGCTTCCGATTCAAAAATAACGTACCTCTCAATAAGTGCAGTCAGGACAAATTACACGTCAATTTCCTCGAATATTGGCAGACAGATGAGGATGGTAAAGTTAAGCAGCGATTCAGCTGGGTAACAGACTTTGAAATAACCCAAGAAAATGCCTACGACCTCATGCGTGCCGGACGCGCCAGATGGCGCATAGAAAATGAGACATTCAATACCCTTAAGAATCAAGGGTACAACCTGGAGCATAACTACGGCCTTGGCAAACAGCATTTGAGCGCTGTGTTTGTCCACCTAATGATGTTGGCTTTTCTGGTGGATCAGATCCAGCAATTATGCTGCCCCTTATTCCAAGCAGCACGAAACAAGTGCAGGTGCAAAAGCTCACTCTGGGAGAAAATCCGCGCCTTATTCAACACATTCATAGCGCGATCAATGGAGGAGATCCTCACTATTATAGCCAATGGGATGCCCAAGCAACGATTTGGATTCCAATTTGAATAAACCGAAAGCTACCAACAAATTTTCAAAAAACACTGCCTCCGAAAAAAAAGAACTTTCGGGAGGTTGAAGGGGTAATTACGCCCAAACAATGACGTTTATTGCAGAAAACACCGTGTGATGCTTGGTTGAACTACTCAGAAACACAGAAAACTGCCAAAATGTCGTTAATTTGAAACATATCCTGTTTGGCTGTTAATTAGGCTGCTAAAACGGGAGTTGCTG
>JAOZRJ010000083.1:0-225 GCA_029931885.1 Candidatus Omnitrophota bacterium
AGTCACCTCTTTACGGTCAGTTGTCACATCTTAATTCAACACGATATCTCTATAATATAGATGTGTCAAAAGTTCAATTCATGACATTTGAGATGATCGGATCGTCGGGAAATGAGGTGTTGTCATACGATTTGTTTGAGTTTACCGACCAAGAAAAAGTGACCTATCGGCCAAACCTTTATGAGATGGGACTTACAACCAAGATCCAGACGGATGATACGATGA
>JAOZRJ010000083.1:235-7003 GCA_029931885.1 Candidatus Omnitrophota bacterium
CGCAATGTGGCGTTCTTAGATAAAGACACGGTAACGGAGGTGTTTTCAATTGTGGTAACAGATGAAACATATTTAGGATCAATTGGAATTATTTTAGACGAAAATCGAACATATGTTAATTGGGAATCTGTAACTCCGGTGACTACGTGGACGCAGGATACTGCCGTCACGACGACACAATACTTGCAAGTGACTGGCGCGGAATCTACAGATTATATAATGAGATGTACTACTGCGGGTGTTACTGGCAGTGTGGTACCAGTTTGGTCGACTGAAATCACCGCTATAGGCGATACCGTAACTGATGGAACTGCAGTTTGGTCGTCAATTCAGTTGTCTGTGCCATGGTATTATAATAATGTGTATGAAGTGGATGACCTTATTATAGAAGAGGGTGCAACTTCAATTGATTATATTATAAAATGCGCCAAGGCCGGAATCTCGGGCAGAATTCAACCATCGTGGACGACGGATATAACAGGCGTTGGCTCTACCGTGACACAAGATGGCGTTGAGTTGATTAATCTAGATTATATTGAAGAGACTGATGAAGACGATGAATTAAGTGAATATTATAGCATCACGTTCTCATTGAATAATGAATTAATTACAGATGTTAGGATCAATGGTGAGACTGTATTAGCGTCGTCACAATATAATGCATCGGATAACACATGGACGTTTTCATCTTTGAAGACTTTCCAACTCGTAGATCCTCTCGAAGACAGTGGTTACAGGGATGTTCCGTTAACACCTTATGATGAAAATGACGAGTATGAAAGTTTTGTGGATTTGGTGGACACATATTCTACCAATACTGTATTTTCAATGTCCAATTTTAATGGTACTTTTTCAATAAATAATAATGTGTTGGACAACTTCACCCAGTTTGGATTACGGAATGATTTGTCAATAACTCCTAATTATACGTTAGAACAAGAAGAGAGTGGTGTTAGTTTCAATTATTCTAGTCTGTCAGATCCTATCGGCAACGTGCAGACGGTGGTGTTGAAAGCGAAGGAGCGAACGCAGATTACGGTCGTTGGAAATGCCGATCATGTATTGCATGAAAAACATTTTTATACTTACACAGCGTTGAATGACACATTGTATGCAGTTTGGTTAAACGATGTTGATGTTGTAGCGATTGAAGAACAATCGACATTGACATGTTCAACTGTTGCGGGAGCTAATGGGATTACTTCTGGTGATTATTTTACGTATTACTCACTGGATTCCGCAAGTGGAACTGAGACGCTAAGATACGTGTATTATGAAGTAGACGATTCGACTGGCAATGATCCAGCGGTAGTGGACGCGGCCGGAACGGCCGCAACCGTTTGGTCTGATACAGCTGAGCAATCAACGATAACATTTCCAGTGGTGGAAGGAAACATAACGGCCGGTGATTACTTCAATTTCTATACATTGGATAGCGATCACGGATCGGAGACATTACAATATGCCTATTTTGAAGTAGATGATTCAACAGGTAATGATCCAGGTTCAACCGGACTAGCCGTTGATGTTTATACTGGTGTCCGTGAACAGTCTACGATAACAATGTTAGGCGAAACGGATATTACAGTTGGAGATTATTTCTCTTGGTATACACTTGATGAAGTGAACGGAACAGAGACTTTACGATATGTTTATTTTGAAATTGATTCATCTACCGGTAATAGCCCAAGTTTGGCCGGCGGCGTCCCTTATATGGTAGACATTACGACCGATGATACGCCCGCAACAGTCGCAACTACAGTTATCGCGGCACTTGACGAGATTATTGATGTTTCTATGACTGGTAGTGCAGGCGCTGACGTTGTTATACGAAATGATTATAATGGAATCGTTACGTCAGGACTAGCAAAGGGTGGGACTTGGGCGCCGACCATCGTAAGGGATTATACTGGTGTGTCAGACACCGCAACGAATGTAGCGTCAGCGGTTCTTACTGCACTATCAGGCGCGTCCGACATTGACACTACCGGAAGTACAGGGTCAAGTGTTGTAATTGCCAATGACTATAATGGCGTCGTTACTGCTGCTACCGCAACTGGACTCGGATTGACTGGGACTTCTTACATAAGAGATGCCATAGGTTATGAAGATACCGCTGCTAACGTGGCCACACGAACGTTATTAGCTCTTTCTGGTGTGGGAGATATCAGTACTGCTGGCAGCACTGGGAGCGATGTGATTGTAGCAAACACTTATACTGGTTCAGTGACATCGGGGTTGACATTGACTACCGGTCTTGATGATATGACTCTCGTCAGAGATGTTATCGGACTTGGTGATGGAGCATATCAAGGACCATCAACAATTGGCGGCGAAACAGTGTTTGAAATTTCAGTTGATATCGAAGATGGATTTAGTGCAACACAGGTGCGACAGGCCATTGTGGCCGCCGTGGGAGCTGAGGGGGCCGAATACACTGAACTGGATGCTATCGCCGATGTTGATCACACTTCTATTTTAACCATCGCAACTATTGCCAATGGGGCGACATATCCAATATATGATGCGGAAGCGCCCAATGCCACTAATTTTACATTTGATCGTTTGACGGTGGGGGTTGACAATTTAACAACTGATATTTATTTGTTACAAGCTGGCGATGTCGTACGCCTTGATGGATATTTAACTTCTGTCGATCCGAATGATTTGGGCAATCAAGGTTATTTTGTAATTGAATCGGTGAATTCGTTGGATGGTATTTTGTATATCTACAACGGTCACGGCGAGCTGATTATCGATGGTGTTGGTGAGATGACGCATTATAAAGTAACGTCTGGGACATATGGTAATTATACTATATATGGTTCAGATATTTATCACGAATCATCGATTGGCCATCTGAATTACGATTCTGGTGAAGTGATGTATAACAGGACTGTGAAGGGTTATAGTGACTATGCAGAAGGAAATGTCCACATCCGAACTATATCGCAAGTGTTTGATAATTATGGAACTCAGACATCGTTTATGGATAAAATTAAATTAATTCCGATTGATAACTACAGTAACTCAGATGTATTCTTAGGACAATTGAATGACTTCGATTCAATATTTAGTCAGTGTCTACAGGTCAATATAACGACGCCTATCGTAATGACATAATATGGAAATTAATTATATAAAATATCTAAATCACTCTATAACCACTTCATATAAAGGTAGTGGGACATACAATAATTTAGAAGCAATACATTCTTGGAAAGACACCAATCAATACAGTGTTCTTTGGGGATCTCCCGATAGTAGTGATTCGCATTGGTTAAAGTTGAATGTGTATCAGTTGAAGCCTTTGAGTGAAATCGTAATCAATTACACTGGCACTTTCGACACGATAGATCTAGAGGTGTCCGTTGATAATTTGAATTGGCAAGATGCTGGCACATACACATATAATCTTGATGACGATGGTGAGATAGATTTAACATCATCCAATTTTCAATATTTTTCATTCATCTTTTTAAAGATTATTGTGAATAATCCATTAGCCTTTAAGATGACGGATTTGGCCGTTTATGGTGAAATAGATTATCAGAATGACAAGTTTATTTCATATAATTATTTAAAATTTTATGGCACAAGTTTTAGAGATAATTATCCTTTTTTACCTGATTGCGCCGAACAGCAATTGAAGATGTTAGAGGGCCGAGATGATATAGATGATACTTTATTTGACCCTGATTCTTATGTTGCGGCATCAATCGTAAAAATAAATGAGTCGGCCGACAGTTTTGGTTTGTCGGCCATCAATTTTCCAGTGGAAACGGATTTGATTTATTACATATGGGATTTTGATGATCCACAGAACGAATATTTAGACGATGAACGAACAATAGTCAATCCAGCTTACGATCTTGACAATCCAAACATTGTTATAACACCGGATTTAAACAGTATACCGGAACATGATTATACCAACAGTAATGTCGGCATGTATATTCCTAGACTGACAATTAAGAAGAAGAAATATATGTTAGAATTCACTGAATATTTTGTAAAGAGTTAATATATGACTGCATTATATCAAAGTATCACTCCGGCAGTAACACAACGAATTGATATCGATTCAGAGGTTTCTATTCAATTTGACTCAAATTTAAAAACATCAACAGTCGTTGATTGGAATATTATTTTCGAGGAAATTGCAGAAGATGTTAATGGCGATGAATTGCGTGTTTCTGTCCCATTTACAGTTGCGAATATACCACAAAATACAATTGTATTAACCCCCGATGCGGATTTGACGAATGATTCGTTATACGAAATAATCCTGTCGGCCAACATTTTAACTGACTCAGATGACACTGGAATTTCACCTAAGACATTTCACTTCATCACCGTTTACAGGAGTGAATCGCCAATCATTTCATCGGTTACTGATGGAAATCCTGTTGATGTTTATCGAAAGGGTTTATTGATTGATGAACTTTTAGATGTCGAAGCCGTTGTAAAAAACGGAGCAAAATTTAATTATAGTTACGCTCCGACGAATTTTGATCCTGTTACAAAAACATATTCATATGCTGGCGCAGATAACATTAATTTCGATTTACAAACGTTCTTCAAGGACAAACTAAGATCTCAGTTATTATCACAATTTGGCAACTATTTCGCTGCTCTGAGAGGGTTTGACGATATGTCTGAATCGTTATACGCGGAGATTGAGGAGATCATGTTCCTCAAATCCTTCGATATCAACACAAGTTCAGGTTTGGTAAAGAAAATTCAATATTTCATCGAACGATTTGCGCAATCTATCGGCAAGCATTTTGTTGCAGTTGCTCCAGATCCATTGAAACCTTTTGTGTATTATATTTCAACTAACATGCCCAAGACGTATTGGGCAGGGACCATCAAAGACATCGTGCATCCGCTGGGATGGCAAGAAATGTATTCTGAGATTGATGAATCAAATACTCTGGGACTACCGTTGGTGGGAACTGACAGTGATTATGTTACACCTGATCGTTCTACTAATACATTTACGTTGATCGGACATGAAATTAAGAATGGTACGATAGTTAGTATATCGTCCACTGATGCCGTGCCTCGCAAGTTAGATGAAGACACATTATATTACATAATTAACGCAGAGAATGTCGGTGACCCACAACCACCGAATTTGAACACATTCAAAGACACTTTTCAGTTGTCATTGACTGAAAACGGTGAGGCGGTAGAGTTTACAAGTGATGGCGCCGGGGATATATCGATATATACTATTCAATATTATCAGTTGGAGAAGTATCGTCGGACAGAGGAAGATCTGTTAGGTTCAAAAACCGTCAGTTACTCTGGCAGTAATGGATATATTGATACTGTTAAGGACAGTCAGATAATCACACTATATTTAGATCTTTCAGCTGAGTCTATTGATGGATTGGTATTGTCTAAGTTGGAGATCACTAGTGGCAACAATGCCGGCGTTTATACGATTATCGAGTCTACGAACAATACAGTTCAAAATGAAGTGACTGTCAAGGAACCGTTTATCGAGAGTGAATCAAGTCCTGACTTTGAAATCTATAAACCAATCGACAGTATTCGCGAGTTTTTTAAAATAAACATAACTCACGATACATTACATTATGCGAATCGTGCAGCATACATCACTGATATTACATCCAGCGGGACCAGTTATGTTCATTCAGTGATTGACAATTATTCACCACAAACAACTCGCCGAGATTTGTTGAATGTGTTGAATTCTCTAGATTGGAAATCTAAATTTGTTGATTCATATTTGACCGCCAAACACGCAGCGGCTTTGGCAGACGTTAGTGATGAAGCGACCGTGTCCCGTCTGACAGTGGATGCAGCGGGTGTGTTGGGCATGTTAGTCGTCCCGTATTCATCGGTAAAAGATTTTAGTAAAGGTGACGGATCATTTCTATATGATGATAAGGATAACACCATACTTTGGTTTGAGAGTACTGATTTTCAAACAACGGAATATGGTTTTGGCAACGTTGTATTAGAGAATGACAATACAGAGTTTGCGGAGGATGTTCATACATTGGCGTCTGAGATCCTTGATGTAGCTGGCCTCGATAACGCCGTCGATGGATACCAGACAATAACATTCAATAGTAGTATTATTGGTATTGAATCGACTCACCAATTACGTTTTACTGGATTGGATACAGCATATGGTATTTTGAATAATGAATATTATACAGTAGCATCGCATGATTATGTAGCAAAAACAGTTACGATATACAATCCAACTGGACTGGCTCAATTGCCAGATGTTGATGGAATTTCATGTGTGTGGATGGAGCCAGAACATCATACGGCATTAACATTTACACTACCGGGCGCATTTTCATATGACTTCTATCTGTGGGGTGGTTATGCCGTATTCTTTGGAGAGAATAAAATCGATCCATCTGATGAATATTCAGCTGACGGATTCATGTTTAGATACGCCGAGTATTTAAGTATCATTGATTATCCTGATGACGACGGATATGTCAATTGGGAAGCGGTCATCGTTAAAGAAGCATGGCAAGACTTGCACGATTACTCAGTGGGCGATTACATAGTTGTTATTGGCAATTCTGCACAGACATTTTTGATGGAGTGTACAGTAGATTTAGGTAGTTCAGGGGCAATCGTGCCTGAATGGGATTTAGAGGTTATTGGTATCGGCGATGTTGTGATCGATGGTGGAATCTATGAGGGTATTGAATGGACCGCGAGAGCTATCATACCGGGAGGTTGGACAGCCAGCAAGACATATGCACTGGG